>WFRY01000057.1 GCA_015486315.1 Desulfobulbaceae bacterium | reverse complement strand
TTCACTCAATCAGATCGACCAAATATATGTCACATTGTCTACACATTTCTACGAAGTTATTTTTGATTGAACCCTTAGCTTGACGGCTATGCACGCCGGGGCAAAACAAAACGGATTCTGCCCCGACACAATTCAGGCCGAAACGCCCAGCTGAGCAGCAATTTCCCGCAAGGCTAACTTTTTCATTTTCTGATTACGTACAAAGCTCAGCCATTAACAAATTCCTGGATCCCCGATAACAACACTCGGGGATGACGAGGCTTACAACTCCGGGGGATGATGCGGCTTGCAACTCCGTTATATCATAACCAATCAGATTTCATTTTCGCTTACCTTTTCACCACCAGAGCCAAGAAGCCCACCCTCTTTTGCGGCAATTTGCAGCCTTGACGCTCACGTCATACAGCCAGGTTTTAATCTCAACGGCTTATTCCGGGGTTGCTTTCCGGTTAAAATAATGCATTGTTTTACTCACTTGACGAGTATGGCCTTTGGGGTAGAGTGAAAAGAATGTTTAGCGGTGATTTCCTTGCAAAGAAAATGGCTGCAGCAGAAAGGTTCTCTTCAGCGTTGTATCCTCATAATCCGGCGAGAGCCGGGTTATATTGCTGTTCAGATAATTCCGGAGAAAGAGCATGGTGTCAAACCATTCCCCGTGCACATATTCTGCACCATATTTTGCCGCCATATAGTCTTGACTAACCCCGAGGCTGCGCCTGATATGGTAGCGGCACCTGGCAGAGATAATAACGGAATTTCCTGTATATTTACGACATACATCAAGTATCGGTTGAATACCCTTTACCAGTGATTTCTTGCCGATGAAGTTGATCAGCAACACCACGTCAAAGGTGCTTGCAGAGCTAAATTCAAGGAAGTCGGTGCAGATAAAACGGGTCTCTGCTGTCCCGTACAGTTTGCTCAGCAGGCTGCAGCCCCGGATGGCCGTCGGATCAACATCCAGCCCGACCACTGTTCCTGCCCCCAGTGTTTTGGCAAGAAAGGAGTAATATCCCAGGTTGCAGCCCATATCCAGCACGCTTTTATCCTGAAAATCAAAGGCTGCCAGATCAGCCGGTGCCGTATCACGCATGTCTTCATGGCCATCCGCCAGCAGTTGGCCACGCTCGTCTACAACCGGGCGCCAAATGTTTTCAGGCCCCATTTCCTGCAGCAGGTGAAGGAGCCGGCGTCGATACGCTGCCGGTTGTTTTTCCACCCTTAATATTTCAAGCCAACCCGATTCCGGACCAGATCAAGCGTCCGGGTAGCCTTTGCCCGTGCCTTATCCGCACCGGCAGCCAATACCCGGCGCAGGTAATCCTGGTTGTCCAGCAATTCTTTTTTCTTTGCCCGGGCATCGGCATAGTAGTCACGGATCAACTCGAACAGATCCTGTTTCAGGTATCCGTAGGCTGCGCCGCCGTTCACATACAGATCATGCACTTCATCCATCTTCTCTTGAGAGGCAAAGAGCTTGAGCAGGGCGTACAGATTACAGTTATCCGGATCCTTGGGATCTTCAACAGGTGTAGCATCGGTCTGGATGGACATAATCCGTTTACGCAGGGGCTTGTCGTCTAAAAAAATCGGGATGGTATTGCCGTAGGACTTGGACATCTTCTGGCCGTCCAGACCGGGCACTGTGGCCGTTGTTTCCCCGATAAACGGCTCGGGTACAACAAACGTCTCGCCAAAGGCGTTATTGAACTTAATGGCAATATCTCGAGCCACCTCAAGATGCTGTTTCTGATCCTTACCCACCGGCACGACCTCGGACTGATAGAGCAGGATGTCAGCGGCCATCAGCACCGGGTAGGCAAACAAGCCATGACTGGCGGCAATTCCCTTGGCCACCTTATCCTTGTAGGAATGGCATCGTTCCAGAAGTCCCATGGGGGTGAGTGTAGATAACACCCAGGCAAGCTCGCAGACCTCGGGCACATCCGACTGGACCCAGAAGGTACACTTGTCCGGATCAAGCCCCAGGGCCAGAAAATCTGCGGCCGCCTCCAGGGTACCGGTGGACAACCTCTCACGATCATGGACAGAGGTAAGGGCGTGCAGATCTACGATAAAGACATAGAGATCCGAATTTTCCATATTGGAAATCATGGTCTTCATCATACCGAAATAGTTGCCGATATGAAGTTGACCAGAGGGCTGGATGCCGGAGAGTATGCGTTTCATTGGCTACAGTTCTGGATTGAGGGTTTATGGTTTTTTTATGTTTGGCTCATAGTTTGAAAAAAAGAAGATAAACCAAAACGCAAAAAAAGGGGAGGACAGAATGTAATCCGTCCTCCCCTTTTATGTGTACAGCGCTGGAGCCGTTTGGGCTTACTTTGCTCTTACTTCACTTCTTCAAAGTCAGCATCAACGACATCATCGTCATCGTTACCGCTGTCGGTCCCGGCAGCCCCGGCAGCACCTGCTGCTCCGGCTGCTCCGGCGGCTCCGGCTGCTCCTGCAGCTCCGGCCCCACCTGCTCCACCTGCACCGCCCTGATCCTGGGAGGCCTGGGCATACATGAGCTCAGCCAGTTTATGAGAGGCCTGGGTCAGGCTCTCGGTGGCACTCTTAATCTTCTCCACATCATCGGTTTCAAGAGCCTTTTTAAGATTCTCAATCTCGGTTTCTACCTTGCCCTTGGTCTCGGCGTCGACCTTATCACCAAGCTCGGTCAGTGACTTCTGGGTCATGTGGATCATGGAATCGCCGTTATTCTTAGCCTCGACAAGCTCCTTACGCTTCTTATCCTCATCGGCATGCAGCTCGGCGTCCTTTTTCATCTTCTCGATCTCTTCCTCGCTTAAACCGGAAGAGGCGGTGATGCGAATGGACTGCTCCTTGCCTGTGCCCATATCCTTGGCAGATACATGGAGAATTCCGTTGGCATCAAGATCAAAGGTGACCTCAATCTGCGGAACACCACGGGGTGCAGGCGGGATATCAGTCAACTCAAAACGGCCGATGGTCTTGTTGTCCGGGGCCATTTCACGCTCACCCTGCAGAACATGAATGGACACTGCAGGCTGGTTGTCTGCTGCGGTGGAGAATATCTGGCTCTTCTTGGTCGGAACCGTGGTATTCTTCTCGATCAGCTTGGTCATTACACTGCCCAGGGTTTCAATACCCAGGGACAACGGGGTAACGTCAAGCAGCAGGACGTCTTTTACATCGCCTTTCAAAACACCACCCTGAATGGCGGCACCAATGGCAACCACTTCATCAGGATTGACACCCTTGTGGGGCTCCTTGCCGAAAATGGCCTTGACCTTCTCCTGCACCTTGGGCATACGGGTCATGCCGCCGACCAGGATAACCTCATCAATATCGGATGCATTGAGTCCCGCATCTTTAATAGCAGTCAGGCAGGGGCCTTCGCAGCGATCAATCAGGTCTTCAACCAGTGTTTCCAGCTTGGTACGGGAAAGCTTGACGTTCAAATGCTTGGGACCGGATGCATCTGCAGTAATAAACGGCAGGTTGATATCGGTCTCCATGGCAGTGGATAGCTCTTTTTTGGCCTTTTCAGCCTCTTCTTTCAGACGCTGCAGGGCCATGTTGTCCGTGCGCAGATCAACACCCTGCTCACGCTTGAACTCGTCGGCAAGCCAGTTGACGATACGCATATCAAAATCTTCACCACCTAAAAAGGTATCACCGTTGGTGGCTTTTACTTCAAACACGCCGTCACCAATCTCAAGCACGGACACATCAAAGGTACCGCCGCCCAGATCAAAGACCGCGATCTTCTCTTCGCCTTTTTTATCAAGACCATAGGCCAGAGAGGCTGCTGTCGGCTCGTTGATGATCCGCTGGACATTCAGACCGGCAATCTTACCGGCATCCTTGGTTGCCTGGCGCTGGGCATCGTTAAAATAAGCCGGCACGGTCACAACCGCATCGGTAACAGGCTCACCTAAATACTCCTCGGCAGTCTGTTTCATCTTACCCAGGATCATAGCCGAAATTTCTGCGGCAGAATAGGATTTACCATCCACCTCGACCATGGCATCACCGTTGGGGCCTTCCACAATCGTAAACGGACTTACCTCAATGGATTTCTTAACCTCGGCATCGGTGAATTTACGTCCGATCAGCCGTTTGATGGCAAACAGGGTCTTGGTCGGATTGGTTACTGCCTGACGCTTTGCCACCTGACCGACAAGTCGCTCACCATTGTCTGAAAAGGCGACAATGGAAGGCGTGGTCCGGTTTCCTTCGCTGTTTTCAATGACCTTGGGATCTCCACCGTCCATTATAGCGACACAAGAGTTTGTGGTACCCAAGTCAATTCCAATTATTTTTCCCATGATTATATCTCCTTATCTCCTTTATTTAATCAGTAACAAGTATGCTGTGAATTCTATTTGCTGCATTTTTACAATGCGCATGAAAACGCCGTTGTCAAGGCTGAGAGGCCTGTTTCAACGAAAATTCCTCTACTTTTTCGGTCCGCTTGAAACGACCACCTGAGCATGGCGCAGGACCCTGTCCTTAAACCTGTATCCCTTGGCAAATTCGTGCAGAACATGGTTTGCCGGAACCTCGTCACTGGCTTCCATGGTCAATGCATCCATCTCATCGGGATCAAAAACCTTACCGGCAGCATCCAGCGGGGTTACCTCAAAACGCTCAAGAGTTGATGCAAGCCCCTTCCTGGTCAGATCTACACCGGCTAACAGAGATTCCAGTTTCTGCACCGGATCCCCGCCTTCAACCCTGCCCTGTTCCAGAGCACGATCAAGATTATCAACAGTGTTCAACAGCTCACGCAGGATATTTTCGCCCGCATATTTGAGCAGCTTGTCTTTATCCCGCTCCATACGTTTCTTGAAATTTTCCGCATCGGCTGCCACACGCAGCATCTTCTCCCGGGTTTCTTCAAGTTCCTGCAGCAGGGTCTCGATGGTCGGTTCTTCTATTTCAGGAGCCGGCTGTTGTTCCTGTTCCAACTCCTCAATATTTTCAGGTGATCCCTGGTCCGGATTGAGATTTTTTTTATCTTCGCTCACGTATGCTCTCCTTGTTTTAAGTAATCAATCTGGTTCTCCGGACAAGCAGTACACGGTGAAATATTCGTCCGAAACAATCAAATCTGGACGAACAATAAGTATGGGAATTTATTGTGTCAAGGGGAAGAAAAAAGCGCTGATGCAGTAACAAAGTCATCAGCGCTTGACAGGCAGGCGGGAAAGGGGTCAGGCAGAGGCGAGGTAACTCTCGATTGCAGCGGCAATGGTTTTAAAAATCTTAATAAACTCTTTTTCGTCACGTTCAAGCAGGGTAATACGAAATCCCTGCAAATTAGTTGCAAAAGAGGAAAGTGGTACCACGCAGACACCGGTTGAACCAAGCAGGTAATAGACAAAACGTTTATCCGGAGAGATATCCGGACCACTCACCATCCCCTCAACCGTTGTACGAACCTCATCATTTTCAATGGGCAGGGTCTGGTTATCATTCAGCAGACCGTATTCAAAGGCGGCACTCATGTAAAAGGCACCGTTGGTCCGATTGACCAGCACCCCTTTGACATCCTTTAAAATATCATAGGCAAGGTTCGAGTACTTTTCATAACGCCGAATCCGCTCATTCAGGTAATTGCCGTACTCGGGATGACTTTTAATTTCAGGCAGCACCAACTGCGGCAAAGTGGTGGAACAGACCTCGACCATTTTGGCATTGAGAATGGAGTTGATATACTTTTCAAACATCGGGTCATCATGGCCGTTGTATACCTCGATCCAGCCGCAGCGACTACCCGGCCAGGGCATCTCCTTGGATACACCGCGCATGCAGATGGTCGGGACCTTATCGCCTATTATGGTGGCCATGGGGACGCTTTTCGTTCCGTTGTAGACCATGTTCTGGTACACCTCGTCACAGATGATGAACAGGTCGTTTTTTTCCGCAATCTTGACGATAGCCCGCAGAATCTGCTCCGGATACACCGCACCGGTCGGGTTGTCCGGATTAATAATCAGAATACCGGCAACTGCGGGATTAAACTTGATATGATTTTCAATATCCTCAAGGTCCGGATACCAGTTATGGTTTGGATCCAGGATATAGGTAACCGGTCGGTCACCTGCATGGGCGGCCTCGGCAGAGGAATGGGTTGTATAGCTCGGCGTTGGTACGATTACCCGGGCCGTACGCTTGAGAAACCCGAAGATCTTGGAGATAGCATCACCAAGACCGTTAAAAAATATTATATCTTCAGGGTCAATCTGCACCCCGCCCAATGCATTGGTCTCATCGGCAATAAATTGGCGGGTCGCCAGAATACCTTTGGTAGGCGAATACCCGTAGGTCTCGTCTTTCTGCACGGCTTCGGCAACAATATCCTTCATCCAGGACGGAATCTTTTCACCCTTTGCCACCGGGTCACCGATGTTTTCCCAATTTACCCGTACTCCGAGTGCCTGCAGTTTCATACCGACATTGACAATATTGCGAATCTCATAAGTGAGTTCGCCGGCGCCGATATGAAGAATATCCGTACGCATTGAAAAGCTCCCTTCACCGGCCAGGCCGGAAAATCAAATTATTTATAATAAATACAAAATTCTAATTACGTACAAAACTCAGCCGGTTAATGATATTATGGGTAGGAGC
>WFRY01000056.1 GCA_015486315.1 Desulfobulbaceae bacterium | reverse complement strand
GGTTATCCTGTTCCTGGAGGAAACGGCCATGGTAAAGCGCCGCCGCCTTTTGCAGGAGAGCGAATTTATCTTCAATGTGTTCGGTGGGGACTGTAACAGATGTGGAGATACAACGTTCAAACGTCCAGGTGTCGAGCCAGCATAATTGTGGATTCAGCGTAATCGTTTCGTTTTGGACAATGACAGCTTCCGGAGTGGATAATAATTTTCTCAACCGGTGAAGTGTTGTTGAAAAAGCACTGCCGGCAGCATCGCCAAGAGCATCAGGCCAGAGATACTCTTCGATTTTTCCCTTGCTGACACTGCGGCCACCAAGGGCAATAAGCGCATAGAGAAGCTCAAGGGGACGAGCTTGTCCTTTTCTGGAAAATGTGACCGGTTTGCTGTCAATGAGCAGACTGAAACGGCCCAGAGTAAAAATTTTTATCTTCCATGGCCAATTTTCCAGCTCAAGAGGGGGAGAAGAGGGAACCAGCTGCCGCTCTCGGATAATAGCCTGAACATATTTTTCCTCTATTCCCAGGTTGAGAGCATGGCAACAGAGACGTTCCATTATTTGAGAATCCCAGAAATAGCAATTGACATATCCCTGGGCCTTACCAATCGCCAGTCCTTTCCGAAGAAAAACATCCGTGTCTTTCAGCTTGTTTTGCTTCAGAAATATCATTGCCCCTGAAAGAAGACTGATAAAAGTTGTCTGTCGGTCATGGGCCTGCTCCGCCGTTTCCAGGGCACGGTCTAAAAACGTCATGGACTCTTCATAACGGTTGGCGCTGTCTTGAGCCAATGCGATACCAAGATAAATCAGGGAATTGTTGACAGTCGTCCCCATGGTCGATATGAGTCGCAGGCCGTTTTCCGCCTGCAGGACAGCCTGGCCGGTATTGCCTCCCAGCAGGGCTGCCCATGTGGAGAGAACATGGAAAAAACTCTGTTCCCACGGTCGCATCCTGTCCATACATCCCGCCATTTCATTGAGATATTGCTCCGCCTGAGATAATTTATCGGTACTTAGTGCCCCTGCGGCCAACTGGCCCCAGAGGTAATGGTTATACAGGTGGACCCCGCTTGTCTCGGCAATTTTCAGACCCGCATGCCCCTCTTTTTCACAGTCCTCGAATCGGCCGCTGAGCCAGGAAAAAGAAGCCGCACAATTTTGCAGTTGAATTTGGGAAAAAGGCGGCAGTTCCTGCGAGGCGGCAAAGGATCGGAAAAGGGTAAGATAGTATTGTGCGCCTGCAAGATCTCCGCGAAACTGGGTTTTGACAATCAGCAGATTAAAGGTGTGTGCCTTGTTGACAACATCGATATCTTCCTGAATCAAGCGCCGGCCACGTTCCATCCATCTGTCGAACTTGTCGGCATCCGTGGAGGCCAGACCAAGGGCATACAGCATACTGACAATGACCGGGGCCTGGACCTGCAGGGGTTGTCGGTCCAGATACTGCTCAAGATGGGTAAACTCGTCAATCCATTTTTGAAACGGCGAAAAAGATCCGGATTTCAGCAGAATGGAATTAATGATTCCCGCCCAGGCAAGGAGCAGGCCGGTCGTCTCATGCCGGCGTGCAAACTGTTGGTATGCCTTCTCAAGCAGCGGCGTGCTGTTGACGGGATCAAGAAAGATGCGACAGGTGCCCAGCCAGTACAGAATCCAGGGAGAATTATTCGTTATTTCAGCAGGTATTTTTTCCACCCATTCCATAAGCGGGCGGACGCGGCCCCCGGCAACCAGTAGCGGGGCATGCTCAAGGATAAGCTCAGCCAGGTCGGACCAGCTCTGTGCGTTAATAAACAGAGAGGCTGCTTCTTCGATTTCACCGGAATCTTTCAGCAGGATCGCTGCCTGTACAAGAAGCTGCCGTCGCTGTTTTTCCGGTATACTCTGTTCTGCCCGGGAAAGGAGAAATTCTCTGAACAGGGGATGGTACTGGTAGGTACTTTTTCTTCCCGGTCTTCTGCACACAAAATAATTGTGTCTGTTCAGGGTAAGAAGAATTTCTGCTGTTCTCTGCTCACCGGAAAGCTCCTTTGCCATTGATATGGTCATGTGCGGCAATAATGATGTTCGCAGAAGAAAAATTCTGGTTTTGCTGTTCTGGCGGTTAAAAATTTCTGAGGCAAAATACTGAAAAACCTCTTCCTGAGGTCCATCACCGACGTGGATGTCAGCTGTTTCTCCTGTATCCATTCCAGCTTCAAGTAAAAGAAGTCCTGCTACCCATCCGGCGGCTTTTTCATGGAGGCGGGGGATTCTGCCCTCCGGAACTCGTCCAAGCATGGCAAGAATACCTTTTGACTCATTAAGCGTAAGTTGAAGATCCTTCCAGCTAATGGTGCCGATTTTTCCATTGAGTTGCAGACGAATAAATGCGGCCGGCAGTTTATTTCTGCTGATAAAAATGAGCTGTATTCCAGGTGGAAGATCCCCGATGATTGTGCCGAGAATTGAGTGCGTCACTGAATCTTCATGGAGTTCCTGGTAATTGTCGAATACCAGCATGACAGGAGCACTAAACTGCGCACTGAGCTGTTCGAAATACCAGCGGGTAAAACTCAACGGATTTTCATAATATTCAGCGGTAAAAGGCGGTACAGATATCTTTTTTTTTGCCGCCGGTTCCGCTCCTTTGGCAAGATAGTAAAAAAATGTGGAGGGATCGCTGTCCTCGGCATCTATCTGGTACCAGACACAGGCAAGCCCTTTCTGTTCTACATAGCCTGAAAGAAGGGCGGTTTTACCCGAGCCTGGTGGTCCGGTAATCCAGAGCGTAGATTTATCCCGCAGTTGGTCAAGCCGGTCATACAGACGGGTACGGGGAAAGATGTCCTTACAGAGCGGTCGGGTAACTTTGGCGGGTGCTGGTACAGGACTGTCTGACATTATGAGTCTCCTGATGAGTCTTTTCTCATTGAATCAGCAGTACGGATGGTCGAATGAATCACTGAAAAAGAAGACAAATAAAATTATCACAAAAAAACGGAAATTTCATTCCTTTTGTGACCTATCTGTGACCTGTGTCGGGTTATGTTTTGATTAAGGGAGTGGATCCTTTTTCTAAACTTCTTTGGATATCGTTTAACCGGATTGTTTTATGGATTTTCTTTGGAGCAATAGTATAGCGGTCATCAATATTTATAAAGAGTGAATGGAGAGAAAATGAATACAAAGCCGCGAGTTATACTCTATTTATTGTGTTTGTTAATGAGTTGTCCATCTCTGACATCATTAGCCGCGGACAAGGTGGTGGTTATTCCCTTGTCTGGCCACGGTAAAACGCTGAAAAATGTGGTCACTGTTGCCAAGGCAGGAGGAAACTTCAGCGATCCGGTGGCAGCAGTCAACTCCATCACCGATGCCTCGGGGAACAACCCCTACCTCGTTGTCATCGGTCCCGGCGTATACACCCTGACCCATACGCTGATGATGAAACCCTGGGTTGATATCACCGGCAGCGGTGAAAATGTGACCAGGTTGATTGGTGTGATTGGTGGTGGTTCCTGTGATGCATTTTCCTCAATTGTTAATGGGGCAGATGCTTCGGTAATTTCCGGGCTTTCAGTACGAAATGATGGGAGTGGTGAGTGTTCAATAGCAATTTATAATTCCAATGCCTCTTTAATTAAAATGGATCATATTACGGCTAAAGCATTCGGGGGTACGGAGAATTACGGCATCTATAATACGCTGTTTTCTGATGTTTCAATGAAAGATGTAACAGCTGTCGCGGCGACAGGTCACAGGAATACCGGTATTTTCAATGAAGAATCGACTGTCGTCATGATGCAAGTAACTGCTAAAGCAGACGGTGACAACTTATCTTATAACAACGGGATATGGAATATTTCCTGCAGTCCTGAAATGAGCTTGGTTACAGCATTCGCTTCCGATGGCATTGGAAACTGTGGTATTCGGAACGATCATGCATCGCCAACTCTGTCACAAGTCTATGCAAAAGGATGGGGAGGGGCAAATAATTATGGTATTTTCAATCAATCAGCCGGCTGTTCTCCGCGCATTCGTCGCAGTACCTTAATCGGCAGTACATATGCGATCATTTCTCTTGAGGGTCCGGGTACGACCCTAAGTACACAGTCTACCATAGTGGGTGGTAGTTATGTCTCTGGCAGCGCAACCGTTCAATGTATTTTCTGTGATGACAACAGTAATGAATTGGGAAAGGATTGTCAGTAATCAGTTATTATCTGGAGAAGAAAATGAAAAATGCTCAAGTGTCTATCTCTGTGAGAGTCTTTGTTGTTATTTGCATATTTTTTCTTTTTTTCCTGAATTCGGTTGCTCTTTCGGCCACCCAGACAATGTCATTAGATGGCCAGTATGCCATTTCCAGGCTAATTGGAGAAAATCAGAATGCGTATTATTTCCAGAAAACAGGAGAAGGTACATCCCTGATAAACAGCAGCCAGAATTTTGAGGCTATACTGTCTGATGATGCCGATCTGGAAATTATGTACCAGGGGCATTACATCAAAATGTGCCTTGCCGCCTTTGGATTTGGTCAAAACACCAGGCAACCACAGCCGGCGCATGTCGGTCATATTGCCAACAGGATTGTCTATGATCAAGGCCTCCTCAGGCAGTGGTTTGTTAACGGTCCCATGGGATTGCAGCAGGGATTTACTCTGGATAAACGTCCTGAGAACAAAAAAAACGGCAACTTGATCCTTACCCTGAATGTAGACAGTGATCTGTATCCGCGTCTTGCTGCTGACGGCCGAAGTGTTGATTTTGTTACTACCGATGAAACTGTTGCCTTGCAGTATGCCGGTCTGATGGTGGTCGATGCCGATGCCAGCCGGCTCCCTGCCCATATCGAAATACACCAGAATCAAATTGATATTGTCGTCGATGACCGAAATGCCATTTATCCCGTCGTTGTTGACCCCATTTTCCAGCAGGCCAAGTTGACGGCAAGTGACGGTGCTGCAAATGATAGGTTTGGTCATGCAGTTGCGATTGAGGGCAATACTGTGGTTGTGGGAGCTGTTGGACATGATACCGGAAACAAGCAGGGTGCTGTCTATGTTTATAAAAAACCCGCTACTGGTTGGGCCAATATGACCCAGATCGCGAAATTGACAGCCGGCGATGGTACCACAACAGATCGGTTTGGCAGTTCCGTGGCGATCAGTAACGGGACAATAGCCGTGGGGGCGGACAGCGCTTATGGAGGAGTTTCGATACGCCCCGGGGCTGCCTATATTTTTGTCAAACCACCCTCTGGATGGACTGATGTGACAGAGAGTTCGAAACTGACACCGAGTGACGGTGGAGATCAGGATCGATTTGGTGGTTCTATTGCTATTTCGAATGATACAGTCGTAGTTGGCGCGGATGGAGCTAATACAGGTGGAAATGTCAACCAGGGGAAAGCCTATATCTTTGTCAAGCCTCCCTCCGGCTGGACAAACACAACTGAAACGGCACAACTGACGGCCGGTGATGGTATAGCAGGCGATTATTTTGGTCAGTCGGTCAGCCTCTATAGCGATAATATAGTTGTAGGGGCACCGGGAGATCAAGATGACCGGGGTTCTGTTTATGTTTTTACAAAGCCGCAAACAGGCTGGACAGATATACATCAGACCGCAAAGTTTATGGCCAGTGACGGTGCGGCAAATGACTATTTAGGATTTTCCGTTGCTATTGAAAATGATACGATTGTTGCAGGTGCTCCCGATCAAACCCTGACAGGGGTGAACCAGGGGGCGGTGTATATATTTGTGAAATCAGGAGCAGACTGGATCAGCAGGAACGAGACGGCAAAGTTGACGGCAACTGATGCGATGACAGGTGATGAATTCGGCAAGTCAGTTGGTTTTGATAATGGAACTATAGTCGTTGGCTCACCCAATCATAACTATTCCGGCACAGCAAGTAATGGCTTACCCTTGATTGTTTTCAATACAGGAGCTTTGTATATCTTTTCCAACCCGTCCGGTGCCTGGCATGATATGACCGCCAAAGCGCAGATGAGATCCAGTGATGGCTGTACAGATGATCATCTTGGCAGCTCTGTCGCCATTTCAGGTTCAACGATTATTGCCGGAGCGCCCGAACATGATACCAGCGGAAACGAAGATCAGGGCGCGGCCTATGTCTTTCCTTTGAACCACAAAACTTCCTGGCCACTATTTATCTCTGCTATTACTTCTCATGTCGGCTATGTCATAGCAGGAAACAAAAGGGTCAATGCACCGGATCCAAGTGACAACACCACAACATATACCAAATATATCGGCACAATGACCCTTGAGTACGGCAATACGACAATACCTCATTTCAATAAGAGGAAAGACTCATTTTGCACTCTATGGATGCCGGTCAATGGAAATATTGGTCAGTTGACCTGCTCATCGGAAATTCTTGCCTACGATGCAGTCGAAGAGGATGGCCAGTCAAAATTCCGCTATATGGGTTCAATTAACTTCCAGCCCATGGGCACCTGCAATAAATCACTAAATACCTGTAGCGTTGATGATGGCGCATCAGGCAGTGAAACGCAATGGTTGTGGACCTGGAACGGCACATCATGGGAACCCGTGGCTGGTACGCCTTGGACAGCCACCTTGGATGGTTTTGGCAATACCTATAATTTTGCTCTGTCGGAAGTGTTATCAGGTGGAGAAACAATAGGTGGTACTGTCATACGTACCCTACGCTGGACATTGTGGTTGATGCCGGCACCTTGACGCTTTCTTTTTTAATGTTTCCGTCATGATATTAAGGAGTATTGAAGAGAAAATGATACGAAAAATCTTATCTCTAACCGTTTTGTCTCTCCTGTTTTGTCCATTTTCAGGATCTTGTCTGGAGTATTATGTAAATGGCGCCACCGGTTCCGACTCCGCTACCTGCGGTCTGCAGCTGACTGCTCCCTGCAAGACCATCAGAAAGGCATTGGATAACATACCCAACGGCGAGGTAACCATTAAAATTTCCAGGGGGACGTATGTAGAGGATCATCTTGGTGTATGGGGGGTAAATGCTCCTGATGGCAGAAATGTCGCTTTTGAAGGTGGCTGGAATTCGGATTTTTCCAGCCATTCATGTAATATATCCGGTACAACCGTTGTACCGGGGGACACAACTAATCCCGGATGGCCTGTTCTTTTTCATCTCTCTGCCTCGGGGAATAACAATCAGGCGGCCATGGCGATTAAATGCATGACGCTGAAAAAGATAGCTTCCGGTGATATTACCCAGGCAATATATCTTGGATCTGAACAGCAGGGGCAGACGGAATTGACAATCGATCACGTCAGAATCACCGGATTTTCCGATCCATACGTAGCCAGATTTTTTAGCCGGACCGGAGGAAATAATTCTGTAAGGGGGGTATCCACTTAGCGCAAGTTAGCCCAATATGTTAGCATAGGGCATGAGAAATGCAAAAACACT
>WFRY01000055.1 GCA_015486315.1 Desulfobulbaceae bacterium | reverse complement strand
ATACAATTTACATAATCGGTAACAGCTTCATACAATTATTGTATACGATTTTATCGTAAGCGCTTACATTTTATCAGGTTACATTTCTCTCATCATTGCCCGGCAATACCTGGTTGCATGAACAATTATCAATTTAGATCAAAATAAATGCAGAAAAGATGAAGACCGTCATATTCCTGGGTAGCCCCAGAAAAAGGGGGAATACCGAACTGCTGGTCAACGAAATTGTCAAAGGTATAGAAGGTGCAGGAGGAACATACTCGTTGATCAGGTTACCCGAGCAGGACATTCACCCCTGTATCGGTTGTGGTTCATGTGAAAAAAAAGGGGTCTGCATTTTTGATGACGATATGCAGAACCTGTATAAAATGATCAGCGAGTCAAACCGCATTATCATCGCTTCGCCAATATATTTTTATAATGTTACGGCCCAGACCAAGATTTTTATCGACCGGTGCCAGGCCCTGTGGAGCAGAAAATACGTTCTCAAAACACCTGTCGGCACCACTACCGACCGCTGTGGTTACCTGGTCAGCGTAGCTGCCACCAAGGGAGATCGTATCTTTGAAGGTGCCGCATTAACCGCCCGTTACGTCTTTGATGCCATGAACTGCACCTATGCCGGAGACCTGCTGGTGCGTGGATTGGACAAACGAGGTGCAGTCGCAAAGCGACCGGATGAACTCCAGCGGGCAATTGATCTTGGCCACAAGATTGCCTCTGCCTGATTTTTTGTAACTGGTCACAGGACTTGTAACTATAAGTTTTCATCTACCTTAAACCTGTAAGTGGTCAGGGGTGCCGTAGATTCGTGCGGTCGTGACTGGCCGCTATAGCCCCTCTATGCGGCCAGTCACGACCGTGCGAAGATGCGGTGCCCCTGACCACTTACGATTTTTTTTACACTCGTACCAATAATGCGCCTTGACAAAGGTCATCAGATATTTTACAAACTCATCCACCGCTGGCCCCATCGTCTAGCGGTTAGGACGACGGCCTCTCACGCCGTAAACAGGGGTTCGATTCCCCTTGGGGTCACCAAAAATAACAGAAGGAATTCAACAGGTTGCGACACCATCCTTCTTTTGTAACAAAGTCGTTTAAGGAGTTGACGGCTCCTTAAACGGCTTTTTTATTTTCAACCCCATCTTCTCCCCTCACTTTTTGTCTCGATTTGAGCTCAACTAATTGTGCTTTTTTAGGCTTTGATAACAGGTAGATCAGGTGTTTTTTGTATCTTCCTCCCCTGCCGCAGTGCTATGACGGCTACCCCGCCCAGTACAAGGGCTCCAGTAAGAAGTATGCCATTAACCAGATCCATTCTGCTAAGAGCACGTTCCAATATCCGGGAAGATTACCTTGATAGCGGAATCGGTAACATCAGCGGTCACACCGCGAAATATCTCGGAATAGGTGGTCAGAAAAAACCGCCTCGGCTCCATATTGAGGATTTCGGTATGGTTGATCCTGACTTCCTCGGTCTCACGGATAGACAATCCCCCGCCCAGGGAGATTATGGGGCTGTATGATCTCTTCTCCCCCAGGTGCGTGGAGACATATTGTGCTGTTTTTGAATCCGGCACCCGCATGAACAGTTTTGTATTGCAGTTATCCAGGATGGTATTGGCCCGGTCCATACCGATCTCTGCATAGAGCTGGCTGATGGACTGGCAGTAGCCATGGATATACACCCCTGCCCCGCCGGCCTTGGCAAACAGATCCTCAATCCCCTGGTAGAGTACGGACTGTGCCTCATCGATATGCAGGGTCATGACCGGGCGAACCTGTTTGCCACTGGAATATCTGCGCCCGACAAAGGCCTGGATCATGGAGACGATAACCTTGCCCGCCGTATAAGCGGCTCTCTTGGTTAAGAGTGATCCAAGCTGCACCACCAGGATGACGCCTTTTCCCTGTTCCAGACGTTACCAAATATCTGAGAATTCAGTGCGTGACAATAGAGTCACAGCACAGTTGATATTGGTTGTGTAATTAAGGTATTTGAAAACGAGTAGAAATAGGTTGGGTGCGGTCGGGCGAAATCGTGGAGTTCAGACGGTAGATCCCGTTTCAGTAGGCAGGCTGTGAACCGACAGATTGTAGGAATACGCCCCGTTATTTTTCCATTGTGTTGATATACTGCAGCAGCTGTTCACCCACCGGATTGTCGGGATTCGTTGCAGTCATCTGCTCTGCAACTCCTCTAGCCAGCATCAATTCGCCTCTGGAAAGGTACAATTTTGCTAAAGCCTGCAGATACTGTAGATTTCCCGGATCAATTGCAACGGTTTGCTGCAGGGCTTTTTCTGCCTCCGTGTTACGGCCCAGGAAAACAAGAAGCTGGCCGAGATTATAATGCACTCTGGCATTTTGCAGCATGCCTGCAGCTGCCGTGGTCAAATGCCTGACTGCATCATTATACTGTTTCTTTTCCGAGAGGAGCAGGCCCAGGGAGTAGTGGACATCCGGTAGGTCATGATTTACCGCCAATGCCTCGCGCAACTGTTCTTCTGCCAGATCATTTTTTCCCTGCCTGCTGTAGAGAACGGCAAGACTCATCCTGGCCATGTAAAAATCACGGTTTATGGCAACAGCTCTGCTAAAATGTTCTTCTGCTTGTGCAAGTTTCCCCTGATACGTTGCCAGCGTCCCAAGATTCTGCCTGGAGGCGGCAAAATCTGCAGAATAGAGAGCGGTAGCCTCAAATTCAGCCAGGGCTGCCGTAAAAGACCCCCGATATCTGACAACAAGCTGGTCAGCAGGTATACGGGCCAGGGCTCTGGCCGCCTCTATCCGTATTCCCTTCACAGAATCATCAAGGTACGGCCCAACCATCTCCATCAGCTTGGCTGCCGGAAGCGGAGGAAGAAAGACCACTGCTGTCCTGCGCAAAATATCCTGATCACTCGCCAGGGCCCTCTGAAACACGGTTATCACTTCATCTCCCTGGTAACCGGCCAGCAGGGAAAGTGCCGTTGCCCGAACCAGGGTGGCGGCCAGGGGATCGGATACAATGCTGATCAACTCTTCTTTTGCCTGTGCTTTTCCGGCTCGAGCCGCCTCGAAGGTGGTGCCGTAATGATACTTCTGCTTACTGCCATACCATTTCCGGGTGTATTCAGCAGACCATTCATTGCTCTTGTCAGCGTGGCAGCGATTACAAGCATTAGGCGTGCCCAGGGTAACGCTCAGATCCGGTCTTGGAATGCGAATGGAGTGATCCGGCCGGTAATCGTTGACCATGTACAGTCGCCCCGGCATATGACACTGCACACATTCGGCACCGCTGCCCACATCAAAGAGGATCTCTCCCTCCGGGCTGCGGATCGCCTCTCCCTTCTCTCCGGCCTTTTTATGAAAATGATGCGCTTTGGTATCATAGAGAGAGGCCTGATGACATTGCAGGCAGAGCGCATTCCCCTCCTGCTGCAGTTTGATGGTATGCACATTATGGCAGTCTGAACAGCGCACATCATGCCCGTACATCTTGGATTGGACAAAAGAACCATACACATACACCTCATCCCGGATCTGTCCATCAGGGTAATAAAGTCCATCTTCGAGTAGTCGGGGGATCTCGGTATCGAGCAGCTTCTGTTGCTGATGTTTATAATCTCCCAACATGGAACGTCTGGAATGACAGGGGGCGCAGAGATCTACCTGCAGTTCGCTGCGTATGCCGGAGGTTTTGACCAGCAGTCCGTCATCACTTTGCACCCGGGCCATTTCAGGCATTTTACCCCAGGCAGCATGACGTGATCCCGCCCCATGACAGGCCTCACAGCCCACATTGATTTCTGCCCACTTCGTATCATAAGTCTCGGCAAGTGGGTCGTAGTTCTTTTGCAGCTCGGTGGAATGACAGTCTGCGCACATGGAATTCCAGTTCTGTCCCTGGTTGGTCCAGTAAATCCATTCTTCAGGATCCAGATCAAGATCCGGATAGAGGTGAAACCATAGCTTTTCTTTGCTGTCCCAGGCAATGGGCAGGCATTGCATCTTGCCGCCTGAAAATGGAATAAGATACTGCTGTAGCGGATACCAGCCAAAGGTATGGGTAATCTCAAACTCGGCCATCTTGCCCTCTGGCCCACGGGTATAAACAAAGAAACGTCCATCACGTCGAAAGAAACGGGATTCAACTCCCTGTTTTACAAAAACTGCGTCATTAAAATCGCCTAGAACTGTTTCCTCAGTGGCAACGGCCATGGCCCGGGCATGGTGGGAGGTCTGCCATTCCTCATATTCTTTTTTATGACATTTGGCGCAGGCCTCACTGGTGATGAAGCTCACTTCGGCAGAGGACTGTTGCTCACTGTGCAGTTTTTTGCTGCGCTGTAAACCATAATACGGCAAAGCCAGAACCATGATCAGGGTGGCAGTAATGCCCATGAGTTTCCATTGCTGCATGGGTCAGCTGCGCTCCCCCGGGTGGGAAAGTTGATCAGGGGTAAATTCTGTACGTTGAACAGGATGGGCAAGGTCAACCAAAATCCGGTTCTGTGCAAAGATGAGGGGGTAGAGATCAAGGGCTCGGGGGGCCGGAGATTTAACGACACTGCCGGTTTTATCAAAGACTGAGGCATGACAGGGGCACTCAAATTGATGCCGTTCTGTAATCCAGGGGACGGCACAGCCCAGGTGGGTGCATTTTCTGGAGATGGCAAGCATACCGCCCTGTTTAAGACGGCTGAGATAGCAGTTGCCGACCGGGATATAGGTCACGGTTCCTGGCAGAAAATCAGTAATCGCGCCAACGTCAATGAGCTCTGTTCCAGAGTCTTTTTGTGTCCCTCTACGACCGGAAATAAAAAAAGAAATACCGCCGCCCACATATTCCACCAGAGCGACCAACCCCAGCACGACCCAGATTTTGGTGAGAAAACTCCTGCGGTCGGCACGGAGGGGATTATTGTTTTGTCTTTCCTGCATCTTTTTTACCATGGCAGCACCAGCTGCATTCCACTGCCACGAAAGAAGAATCCCGTGAATGTCAGGCCGGTAATCACCAGCAAAAAACCAAGCATAAGCAGCTGCACCGCTCGGGGAGAACGTGCTGTTTTTCGTCCCCACAACGGCAACAACAGCAGAAACAGGGCAAATGCAAGCGGCACGCACATGGCCAGCACAGGCTGCATGTGAAGGAGTAGCTCCTGGAGCCAGAGGAAATACCAGGGGGCCTTAACAGTCTCAGGGGTCATGACAGGATTTGCCATGCCGGTGAGCGGTGCATCAAAACTCATTGCAAAGAGCATCAAGAAGCAGCTCACCACTGCCATAAAAGCACATTCTCGCACCAGAAGATCCGGGACAACAGGCAGCATTTTCCGGCTGCTCTTTTTTTCAAGCAGCACCCCGCCACTCTTTCGGATCCGCCAGAAATGGTAGGACATGGCGATCAGAAACATGGTAGGCAGCAGCATGGTATGAAAGGAGTAAAAGACATGCAGGGTTGCCCCACTCACCTCTGAGCCACCAAGAATAAGGGTCTGCAGCGGACTGCCAATCACCGGAATGTAGGAGAGCATGGAGGCGGCAATGGTAACGGCCCAGAAGGCCAGCTGATCCCAGGGCAGTAGATAGCCGGTGAAGTTGGCCATCAATACAAGGAGCAACAGAAAAAGACCGCTGTACCAGGTTCTACACCTGGGAGAAAAGTAAGCATTGCTAAAAAAGACACGCAAAAGATGCAGCCAGAGAACAATAACGAGAAAATGACCGGTCCAGTGGTGCAGATTGCGGATTAGCGGTCCCAAAAGCAGATCGCTGCTGATATGCTGCACAGAAAGATACGCCTGCACCGGCACCGGTTCATAGGCAAAATTCAGGAGCAGACCAGTGAACAGCTGGAGAGAAACCATCAGAGCAGCAGCACCACCAAGACCGTACGTCAACCTGAAACGCAACGCCTCAGCCTGAATTTTTGCAGGACGGATATGAAAGAAAAAATTGTTCAGCAAATTTGTCTCTTTGTTCTTTAAGATACGGTTTCTGCGCAGGGAGCGCCACGATCAAGTCGAATTCTTCAACGCTACGCCCCTAAAGCAACTGCTTGGTAAATACTACAATCTCAATCAGTAGTTAACCCTACCTGTGATTTCCGACAACAAGAAATACCTAATCTCAGCAAGTTAAGCAATCATTATATCAGATAACTGATTAATATTATCCTACTATCAATACACTTTGATAAGGAAAGCCCATATGCGGAGAAATACGATGCATATGCAACACAAATTACAAGATAGTGTTTTCTTTTAACTCTACTCGTTGTCGGCACAACCCCTGTCTGGAGACCACAGGACTTCTTACCTTTCTATTGCTTTCCAATCTCTCCCTGCAAGTCGGAGACTAAACGTTGGTATTCCGGATTTTGGTAAAGCAAATTGACACCCGTATCAACCAGATGATCAACAGCTTCTTTGCTTAAACCAAAGCTGGTTGGAATATTATTTAGAAATACACGCAACTCAGGTTTCTGAACATCTTTTAAGCTCACATTAATAAAATACGATTCAACCTGATGTTCTGGTGTGGATATGGCTTTAGCCCATTGCTTTATTCTAGACTGCAACAACTCTTGTGTGGTGCGATTATAACGATGCAGTTGAATATCACTCATTGAATTAATGGTTTCACTGATGGAGGGTTCCTTGTTACTAATATCCATATCAAGATTTGGATCGGTAGAAGAATTAACCGAAATAACGACAAAATACTTTGGCGGTGTTGCCTTTATCTCATGCATTACCTGTTCAGCACCACCGCCCAGGGTCACGAAATCATATAAAGCGAGCAGGCCTAGATTATCTGTGATACCGCCGTCAACCAGATGAATATAGCGAAGTCGCTCCTTGTTTAACAAGACCTCAATACCATTGACTGATTCTACCAGTAGGGGGTCTTCATTAACTTTAAGTTTTGCTTTTGCATTTTTGAGCCACTCAGGTTCGGTTGAGTCGCAGCCTGAATATTTTTCAAGCACCACTGGTAAAAATACAATGGGTACCGATGATGAGGCGGCAACGGCTCTGGCTACCGGGAAATCATCAAGTCGGGAACAAAACAAATCAAAATATTCTTTGATAAACGAGAAACGTACACCGTTACCCAACCCCGATGCATTAATAACAATTAACGGCCCGTCTTTTTTAAAATCAGAGAAAGTGGCATTATGGAAAACATTGCCATTATAATAACGGATCGCCATCTCAGTCCGACCCCCTTTTCGAAACCACTCAATCGGATTCACAATACTCCAGAACAAATGGTGCTCAACATCCCGCAATAGAAACGCATCTTCAAAGGTATCAAAGATACCGTCGCCATTCAGGCCATAGTATGCTGATGTAAAACTACCGCCCGAGACAGAGCTGATCAGGTCTATTTGATCGAGCAAACGTGAAGATTTGCCATCTACCATAAGTGTAGTATCTCTAAGTCCCTTTAAAACGCCATAAGAAAGAGCCGCTGCGCGCGTTCCGCCACCAGAGAAACTGACAGCAATATCAAGACTTGTATTACGATCACTTTGGTTATGATCTTTCCAGGAATAGGCAGTAGCCGATACCTCATATGTATCAGTATCATTTATTCTTGTATTGTCTATTACACCATAAGAACTACAACCGGTAAGCAATAACGTCAGTAGCCCTGAACAGAGATAACCTGCTTTTTTCATAGGTATTATGCCTGTTTATTTGAGGAATGAGAATTATCTGTATTGTCATAGCCTGGGCAGGCTGTAAGACTTGCGAAGTAAGGAAGCAGGGCTGTCATTTTGTTTTGTCTATGAATTGCTGGGATACCTGTATTCCAACCAGGCGCGCCACCAGTACTGCGATTAAAAACTGACCGACAATCGCCTCTACCTGGCAAAGAGCCGTAGCTCCCTTCGTCTGAGGGAGAATATCACCGTAGCCAAGGGTGGTCAGGGTGATATAACTAAAATAGATAAAGTAGTGGAGTCGCGCAGCGACAGGACCCGTTGTGCTGATAAGCTCACCTGAAAAGGAACCCGGCATGAAGGCCTCAGTCAGAGCATAGATGGTGCCCCACAGTAAGCCGAGTATAAGGTAGAGAAAAAAACAGACAAGAAGATTCTGGAATCGGTATCTGGAAAAGAATATAAATTTCATGGCAGCTCAACCGTTATCAAATATAGAATCATTTACAGGGTACGGTCTTCCAATTGTGGCAAGTGCCCCCTCAAAACTCACAATCGCCCTGTTTTTTTTATTTCTGTCGGGAGTTGTGATTCTCCCCCCCTGAGCTCTTTCAGGTCGTTACCAACAAGCTGTTTTGAACCTCAACCGAATCGGTACAACAGGAAACCCAGTAAAAGAAGTACACCGGTTGCGCAATATTACATCATTCCATCATTAATGCGACACTAGTACAGCAAATCTTAAGATGACGGTTCGGGTTCGTCCGTCATGCCCGAGTGGTGTTATCAGGCATGACGGAAGTTCGCTACTCTCTGGATCCCCGATTACTACCTCGGGGATGACTTCAATGAGAAGTTTTAAGCCTTACAGTGTACTAGTTCAATTCACTATCTTTCAAGTACATCATGCCACCCCAGTTTGCCTGAAGATCAACTCCTTCATCAGTAATCTGGTAGAAAGTAACACCAGGGACCAAACTCATTGTCCCGGAGGTATTACTATCGGTTGAACCCGTTTTGAGAGTCAGGTTAGCAGAAGCAGAGCCCTGCATGCCAATGGTGGTGAATTCATCAAAAAGTGTTTTATTTGCAAAGGTTATGACCTGGCGGTATTTTACATAACCAAGCCCCGGACCGGTACCGGCTCTATGCATTGACATAAAAACAGGTTTTTTATCTGCATTATTAAAAGCTACGCCATGCCCGGCACCACCTACAAAGATCAGCAGGTTGTATCCAGTATTCGTAAAAACGGCATAACCATATGCTGTTTCAACGGCTTTTTTAGTATCGGGCTTTTTTGCATACAGGTCTTTCAGCGTTTTATCTGCTGTATCAAGCAAATGTTTTTTGTGTTTTTCTTTTTCTGCTGCGTTCATAGTATCCGTGGTTTTTGCTTCAGCAGCAAATCCTGAGCTCACTGTAATGCAAAGAGATATAACCATTATGGAAATCAACACTATCTTAGAAAGTTTCATTTTTCCCTCTCAATTTGTTATTAGTTAACCGTATAGCCTCTACCGGAAAAACAAGTTAATGATGAGATCACGGTGTCTGTGCAGGATGAATACGTGCAGCGCAACCACCAGGTAATCTGTAAGTAACGTGGGCTTAATACCCTAATACGACCGCTCGTCGAACCGTTCTGCGCCTGGTTCGTCTGCGGACACCGGCAATTGATCCAGGCGAAAGCGGTCTTCCGATTGGATCTATAAACAATGAGACTGGACCGGAGGGGATAGGTTTGTCCTGTTCCAGAACAGCGATGTCATATGTCAGGCTGCCGCCTTTCAGCCTGGGATTTTTTAAAGTCAGCACCACATCAACGATCTCATCTTCTGCGAAAACCGATAAGGTGCCGTTAGGAGGAACCATGTGAAAGCTTTCCTTGTCCGTGCCCGTCTGCCAGTCGTCGATAAAGTCCTCGGTGTGCATGTGCCCGGCGATACGTTTAGGCCTGTCGGAAAAGAAAATGGTTGTAGGGCTGACTCCTATCAGGGTGAGTCGGCCGTCTTTAATGTCCACGTCATCAGCGTTCTGGACAAACAGAAATTGGGAATCTGCGGCGTCCTGACTGCTTATTTCCGTAGCCGATACATTTGCAGGGCTTAACTTGCCTGTCAGTAATGCGGCTCCAGCGAATGCAGCACTGGTTTTTAAAAAACCACGCCTGCTGGTCCCTTGACCTGTTACTCTTTTGTCACTACAATTTTTTTCAGTCATTTTTTTCCGTAAGGTTAAACACTTCTCTCTCCATGGTTTTGCTCCCGGTTACTCGGTTGGGGATACTAAACAACAGACTATCTATTATGATTAAATCTCGTTTTACGACAAAAAAAAATCGCCTGAAAGGAGGAAAATTGACATCGCTCGAAAGGATGAGGGAGGGGGCAGGGTCGATGCCGCCTTGAAGCTGCCCAGTTTCCTCTGGTTCCCAAGCAGGAGCTTGGGAACCGGTAACAAATCAACACACAATAACAAAAGATGATCCCTTCGCTGACCGTTTTTAATGAAAAACGCTTGACACGTCGGCAATTTCACGGCAATAATGCTGGCTATGTTTACACGACGATTAAATAAAATTAAAGTATCAGCCTTTTTGCTCGGTCCAAGAGGGACTGGTAAGTC
>WFRY01000054.1 GCA_015486315.1 Desulfobulbaceae bacterium | reverse complement strand
ATTACCGTCAGAATAAATTTCATTGAGTTTTCTGATTACCACTAAAGGTCAGGTCAGGAATTTTTTTTTGTGGGCAGAGCCAACCGCAAAAAGCTGAGCATTGCTGGTAATCCGGTTATGTTTTGTCCGTGAATTTCTGAGACACCTGTATTCCCACCAGGCGCGCCACCAGTACTGCCGTAAAAAATTGGCCGAGAATCGCCTCTCCCTGGCAAAGTGCCGTTGCTCCCTTTGTCTGGGGAAGTATATCACCGTAGCCAAGGGTTGTCAGGGTGACGTAACTGAAATAATAAAAATAGTGAAGTTGGTCGGATGCCGAACCGGTTCCAGTAATAAGCTCACCTGCAAAAGACCCAGGTATGTAGGCCTCTACCAAAGCATAGATGGTGCCCCACAAAAAGCCGAGTAGAAGATAGAGGCAGAGCGTTGCGCTGATCAGGTTGGTATCAACCTTTTTTGCACTAAAAATATACTGGAGAAATGAATAAACAATTGAGAAAATATACAAGCAAATAAATAAATATAACGTTTTATCTGATAACTTTAAAACCCCTAACTTGTCTGTCCAGAAGAACAGCAGGGCAAGACAGAGCAGAATAATGCTAATCCACAATATTTTATCTCGTTTGTAAATAGAATGAACAGCAAGGACGAGTACTGCCGTGAGAAAAACATCCATGGCAATACTACCGTATCGGAAGTGTTCAAAAAAAGGACCAACCATGAGGTAGAGGAAAAAACAGACAAGAAGATTCTGGAACCGGTATTTAGAAAAGAATATTTTTTTCATGGCAGTTTAAGCGTTGGGTTTATGAAAAAATAAAAAATATGACAATGGCTATAGGGATCACAACATCTGTCAACGAATATTTCTGATATTTTTCAGCTCGTTACATCCTGATAACGAACATCTCGAAAAGGATGGTATAGATAACCATCAACGCCAGTAAGACCAAGGGTGGATAAAAAAAATATTTCGACAAGCGGTAACGATTGAGCAGACGAGCTGTTACCATGGCAGCAATAACGCCCAGCATACTGGCGATCAGCAACGGCGGCATATAGATTCCGCCGATGGCGAATTCGTGAGGTATTTGGTCCATAAATAATTCCTTTGTAAGCACAACGCGGTCTATATCGACTCTTTTACCTTGGTGGAAAGGGGCATTCCAGCGGCCAGCGGGGGATGATCAGAATCGATACTTACGCCACCGGTCCCATTCGATTCCCTCTGCGGTGCCTGCATACTTGATCATTGCCTGGGAAAGCCCTCGATAGGCCCCGAGCAGGAGGTAAAAATTCTCTCCGTCCCGATCGCTGAGTTCACCTTCTCTCGTCTTATCCATGGTTTCCTCGATGCGGTTTTCCAGATGCGTGAATATTGCCGTTAACCGCTCGTTCAGCGTATCAGCCGATCCCGCCTTCGGGGCCAGGGAAAAAGCTTGCAAAATCTCCTGTACCACCCTGCGCCAGGTACGTACGTCCGGCAGCAGTTCTCGCACCAGCAGCTCAGCCTGTGGATTGGCTCCTATATCCATCAAGTTCTGCATGTTGTAAGCAAGCGCCTGGAAGTTAGTGGTCAACGCATGCACCTGCTCTGGTGTCGTGCCGGGCAGCTTCCTGGTATCAACAACCTCACCCCAGGCGTCGAGCTTTTGCGGCAGGGATTTGACCTCCCGGGCATGGAATGCCCGTCTCCAGTAATCCAAACGCGTCGGGGTGAGATCTTGGCGCATCGTGCTCACCAGGTACTCGCTGCTGCGAAAGAAGCGTCCGAGCAGGCGCAGGAAGGTCTTATCCGGCTGTGGCGAAAACGGAATCCAGCTGCCCAGAATGAGCATGCCAACCAGCAGGATAAACATCACCGCAGTATCGGCAACCGACAGGAAATTGTACTGCTGCTGGTTGGAAACCCCGATAATCATCAGGAAAATGGCAAGGCCAATTGATCGCGTCATACCCTGCTGCGGCTTTGAAAACAGGTACGTTATGGTGAAGACGACAAAGAAAATCATCGATCCCAGCCCAACGAAGCTGGAAAGTTTCGGCATCACGAATACGTACAGGATGCCGGCCAGGGCAATGGCATACAACACGGGTTTGAGTATGCTCACCACCGGCAGCCGGGGAGCGGTGGCCAGCATCATCCCTACCGCACCTGCCGCCGACACTATACCCGAGCCCCCAGGCACTTTAACATAGATCCATAGCAAATAGACCAGCCACAAGCTGGCCATTGCCCTGATTGCCGCTATCATGCTGTCGGGATCGGGTAATGGGCCGGTTCCAGGTTTGTCAGGTGGCATCAACGGTACGGCCGAATGTTGGGTCGAGGAACTGAAACCTTTAATTTCCAGAAGCGTGTTCAACTGGTTGCGGGTCAATTTGTCAAGGCGTTGCAGACCGGTGCGAGCATGCAGAAATGCAGCCTTGTGAAAATGAGACAGCTCCTGCAGCCGGGTTTGACTTGTGGAAAGATTGATCGACTGTGGCTGATGTTGCGGGGGATTGCCGGCAAACAGACGTTCGATCTCCGCAAAGCGCTGTTCAAACTCTTCCATAGCTGCCTCAAGGTTGGGCAGCAGCACAAACAGGTCGATCTCCTCAAACTCCTTACGGCTTTCATGCCATCGCTCCAGAGTTTCAAACAATGCGGTCGTATCGCCCAGGAAACGACGCCACTGATGGTGCCACTCCCGGACTTCACTGCTGTCCGTCAATGCTGCGTCCAGAGTCGTTCCGAATTGAGCGATGAGCTGAACGTATTGGGCGGCGATTGTCTGTGTATTTCGACCTGGCTTGTTCTGCTCCGGTTTGCGGCCAGCCCGCCTCGCCCGGTAACTTGAGTACAGCTGGTGCTGGGTCTGAACCAGTGCCCGTGTCGTGTTCTCGAATCCGGCACGGCTGCTGGTCGGCCACAGCAGGGTTGAAACCAGGGTGTAGACAAGAACACCGAGCCCGGTCTCCTGGGCACGCAGTACCGCAGTGTTAAACGCATTGACCGGGTCGGTGCCACCATCGAAAGCAATGACCACACTGGCAAAACCGGCTACAAACCAGAAATACGAGTGGTTGCTTATGTTTTTCCTGTAGGTGCAAAAGCCAACCCACCCGGATAACGTCACCATAAACCACCAGCGATCCTGGACGAACAGGGCAATAATAAGCAGCGATATCATCAGGGCAACCAGCGTCCCAATCATGCGCAGAACGCCCTTGTTCAAGGACTGACCTATGGTTGACAGGCTGATGAAGGCCACTGCGAAGCCGGCCCAGTATGGACGATCCCAGTTCATCGCCAGGGCGATGCCGTAGGCAATGGTCATAGCCAGGGCAGTCTTGATCGATTCTTGTACTCTTGGAGTCATGGTCAACGACGATTATGCATCAGGCGGGGAACTCATTGGTTGAAGGTTTTTTGCCAGTATTGCCCACGCTCGAGCATTTCATTTTTGACATCCTCCGGGATCAGATCAAGGGTGCTTCCACCTTGTCGTATCTCCCAGCCGCCGCCGATGGACTTATAGACTGCTACCAGATTGGTGGTGACCGTACCTCGAATCGACGCCAGTTGATCCTGCTGACTTGAGAGCGAACTCAAGGTACTGATGACGGTGTTAAAATCCACCAGCCCGTCCTTGTACTGTGCTGTGGAAATGTCTGCTGCACGCTGGGCGGCAGCTTCAGCTAACTGAAAGGCCTCAAGCAGCTGCTGAGACTTAAGAAAGGCAACAATGGCATTCTCGACCTCGCTCTGTGCCTGCAGCACGGTTTCGCGGTAGTCCTCAAGCAGTTGCTGAAAATATGCATCCTGCAGGCGGACGTTATTTTTGAGTCGTCCGTAATTAAAGATGTTCCACTGAAATGCCCCGAATAGACTGTATCCTATAGTATCGGAGCTGAACAGATCACCGAAATCAAGCGTGGTGTTGGTTGAGACACTGGTATTGATGGTGCCCCCGATTCCGAAATGGGGATAGAGTTCGCTTATGGCATACCCGATTTGAGCGCTCTGGGCGGCCAGCTGTCGTTCGGCGACGCGGATATCGGGTCGGCGGCGGATCAGATCCTGCGGCATGCCGATGGCGATCTCGGCTGCCACGATTGGAACAGGACGGGGTGCGCCGAGCAGTTTGCTCATGTCGTGGGGCGGCTGACCAAGAAGGATTACCAGCGAATTGTAGAACTGCTGCAGCGACAGCTCCAGTGAAATCCTGGATGCTCTGGTATTGTACAACAGGGTCTGGGCCTGCTCGACATCCAGGGCGCTGATCTCGCCGCCTTTGAACTTTGCAGTGGTAATTGCAACACTTTGCCGTTGCAGTTCAAGATTTTTTTGGGCCACCACCAGGCGCTCCTGGGTGGTGCGGATCAGCAGATAGGTCTGCGCGACCTCGGAGATCAGCGACACCATAACTCCATCATAGTCGGCGACACTGGCATCGAGCGCGGCCGATGCCGATTCAATCTGGCGTTTGAAGCGGCCCCAGACGTCTGCCTCCCAGCTGAGATTGAAACCCAGATCGTAGACCTCGTAGACTGCTGAGCCGGCAACGCCGTCGATCCCGGCTTGACCGCTGAGCGCCTGCTGCTGCGGATACCGGCCGCCAATGGTGATTGCAAGCTGTTGATGCGCCTGCAGCACCCTTAAGCCGGCAGAACGAAGAGATAGATTTTCCGCCAGTGCGATGTCGACAAGCCGATCAAGGATGGGATCCTTAAACGACTTCTTCCACCAGTCAGGAGACACAGGCGGCGTGGTGTCTATATTGGGATCCTCATATTCGAGCCAGTCCATCTCAACAGATGCTGACGGCTCTTTATAGGCGGGACCCACCATTGTACATCCACTGACGACGACTGCCCACATCAGCAAAAGGCAAAGGGGTTTGACTGAATATTTCATCGTCGATTCCCTACTGGAGCAGCTTGGGCGCTGGGGGGACCGGCTTGTCCTGATTACCGTTTGCGGTGCTGGTCATGACCAGCACTGAGCAGGTGGTTCCTACCCGCAGCTTGATTTTTTCGGGCACCTCGTTGAGATGGATGCGTACCGGCACCCGCTGCGCGAGCCGTATCCAATCGAAGGTTGGACTAATGGTGGGCAGCAGGTCAAAGCCCGTACTGCCGTCTTGTTGGGCAATACCCCAACCGACACTGTCAACCCTGCCTTCCAGGGGCGTGTCCGAATAGGTCATCAGGGTGACGATTGCCCGGTCATCTGGTCGAATATCGGCAATGGTATTTTCCTTGAAAAATCCATTGATCCAGTAGGAGTTCACATCAACCAGTGCCAGCACCGGCTGGTTGGCCACGGCCTGGCTGCCCAGTCTGAGAGTAAGATTGGTAATATAGCCATCCACCGATGCTCGCACCTCGGTGAACTCAAGGTTGAGTTCGGCCTGCCGGACCGCAGCCAGGGCCGCCCTGATCTGCGGGTTGGAATCACCGAGCGCACCGAGTTGGGCCTGTGTTTCCGCCAGGCTGGCCTGCGACTCGGTCAACGCAGCCTTTGCCTGACGCAGTCCGGCCTCGGCACTGAGCTTCTTCTGCACCGAAACCTCATAGTTGGCTTTGGCACGCTGCACCGACTTCTCAGAGGTGGCTCGTTTTGGGAGTAAATCTTTTTGACGTTCGTATTCGGCCTTGTTTTTTTCAATGGTGGCGACCATTACGGCGATCGTGCTTTTAGCCTTCTCGATGGAGGCTCTTGATGACTCAACCCCTGCCCTGGCTGCTTCAACCTGTTTTTCAAGGGCATTGACACTGTCACCTGTCTCGTCGAGCTGCGCACGCGCTGAATCAAGATCGGCCTGGAAGGTGCGCGGGTCGATCTTGAAAAGCAGCTCCCCGGCCTTGACAAACTGGTTGTCCCGGATCGGTAGAGCTACAATCGGTCCGGACACGCGGGATGTCAGTTGAATGACATTGGCCTGAACCTGTCCGTCACGGGTCCACGGGTTGACGACATAGTCACGATATTTTAGCAGAACCATGGTCACGGCAATTGCAACGACTGCTCCGGTCAACAAATATTTCTGGATGTCTTTCATTTGGAGATTTCTTGTCTCTCATCAAATTTAGAGGAACTCTCTTTTTTCATAACTATCAAAGTACCGGGCCAAGCATGGCTATTGCGTTATTCCAGAGCCGGTGATACCAGGGCCAGCTGTTCACCATTTCCATGGTTACCGGATTGGCTTTGCTGATGTAGCTTTCCTGGCGCCTGTGCATATCAGCGGTCAATGCCTTGTCGAAGAACAGGATATTGTTTTCGTAATTGAGGTCAAAACTTCGGCGGTCCATGTTGGCGGATCCAACAAGCGTTGTCTCCCCGTCAACAGTCAGGGTTTTGGCATGCAGGAGGCCGCCGGTATATTCAAATACTTGCACGCCGGCAGCAAGGAGATCATCATAATAACTTCGACTTGCCGCACCGACAATCCATGAGTCGTTTCTCGCCGGAAAAATGATGGTCGTCGCAACACCGCGGCTGGCACAGGCACAGAGCGCTGACAGCATGGGGTCGTCGGGAACGTAATAGGGGGTTGAGATGACCAGCTCCTGACGAGCGCTGTACATCAAAGACACAAAGGTCTCAGGCATTGCGGAGTGGCGTACTGTCGGGCCGGTCCCGATTACCTGTGCCGGGAATCCCGGCTCTGTCAGCGGCAGGGGCTCTTGAAGTAGAGAGCTGATATCTTCATCCACATGGCCAATCCAGTCACCTGCAAACAGGTATTGGTTCTGGCGGGCAATGGGACCCTCGAAGCGCATCATTACATCCACCCAGGGAGCATACTTTGCTTTAACAAGGAATTCCGGATCGGCGCAGTTCTGAGACCCGCAATAGGTGATCCAGTTATCTATGACCACAATTTTACGATGATTTCTCAGGTCGATACGCCCCTTAAACGGCCGCATCAAAGGATTGCCGATCGGCAGGGCCCTGGCCAGGTGGATGCCGGCATCCCGCATGGCCTGCCAGTGCTCAGACTTGATCATAACCCGTGATCCCATGTCATCGGCCATGGCACGGCAGGTGACGCCACGCGCCGAAGCTCTCTTCAGCGCCTCGACAATTTTAAGTCCGTTGTTGTCAGGCAGCCAGATGTAAAACAGCAGGTGAACATGCACTTGGGCAGCATCGATGTCTGTTACTATGGAATCAATGGAAGTGTTGGAATCCTGCAGCAAATGTGCACGGTTACCGCCGACTGGTTTAAAGCCGTTGATGGATTGGCCTACTTGAAAAAGATGCTCTTCCCGTTCCGGTACCTTGACCTGCAGACTTGCTGCATCCGCGCCCTGTGCGTCGGCTACATCCGGCAGCAGTGAGAGAACCTTGCGCATCCGCTTGATGCGGCTTCTGCCGATGTTTGTTTCTCCCAGCAGGAGATATGCCAGGATACCCACGGCCGGAAGGGAAAGGACGACGACTATCCATGCTATTCGCGATGCCGGGTCCCGGTGAGGGCGCAACAGTATCCTCACGATAACCGCAAGTTGAATAAGAACATGCACAGTGACAGACATGACCGTTGCCAATAATCCTGTATTCATATATCAATCCCTTTTGTTATTAATCCCAACCACTAACTGTCACCCTGCTGCCGAAAGCAGGACAACATTGTGATAAATATCAGAAGCAGGCTGTAATCCTCCTTCAGCTTACATTCCTCGTAACCGTTCACCGGGGTAGCTCCAAATTTATCGTTACCACCGTCCTGTAAGCGTTTACCAGTGCTCATCAATCAAGAGACGTATAGATTTCTTGTATTGCCTCAGTGCCATATTTCTCTTCAAGCCGTAAAACAATAAAATGACCACGGGCCATTGCTTGAAAGTGATCAATAAAGAGGGTGTTGATAAGAGCTCCGCCTGCGGCGCCGATGACGGGGATTGCCTGGGCTGCTATTTTCTCTGAAACCTGCATGCCGAATCGAGAACTAATCTGTGCAATGAGTTTGACAAGTACAGGGGAGCTTTTTTCAGTGAACCCTTTTGCGGCAATATGCTTCGCTGCATCGCTTACAGCCTTTGCCAGTGCTGAACGGATGGCAAAGTAACCGGTTTCAACTGCGTCGTCACCGGTACCCGGCCCTCCCAGGGCAAAGACTTCTATGCACGCTATCTTTACTTGAGGATCGGCAATGCGTTGGCCTTCGCTTCTGGCTATATCGGCAATGGAACGTATCATAATAGTCGTTGAAAGGGGAAGCTCCACAGGCAATGCAGGAAGGCCAAGAAAACCACCTGCTGCTCCGGAACCTGCGACCAGGATCTTGTGAAAACCGTTGGCAGAATTTTTTTCCTTCGTTGTACTCATCGTCAGTGTTGCTGAAGTTACTGCTGCCAGTAACGCCTTCTGTGTACTTGTGGACACGACTTCAGCCCAACCTTTAGGGAGGAAGTCAAAACCTTTTTCAATAGGAGCCCCCAGTGCATGCGTTATTTTTGCTGCTAATCCAGGATTTTCAAGCAAGGTTTTCGCATAGTTTAAATCATCCAGATCTTCTGCTGATATATCCATAAGTTCGTAAAACCTCCGTGCAATAAAATTATAAATTAAAACTATTCTTCTGGCTCCCCTTGCTCCGGAATTTTCTATCATTATACAATCAGTTTTAACAACAAAATGAAATCACCTGAAAGAAGGGAATTGACCTCACCCGAAAGGGGGAGAATAAAAACTGTTTTTTCATACCTTCAGGCTATTTCATTTTACCTCTAAACAGTATTCAATACTAACATACTAATGTATCAACCATTAAAACATGTAGACGGTGCGAGTGACAGCCCATATGCAAATGACAGCGTTTGGAATAAACAGCCAATTGTGGACAATTAGATGGTATCAAATCTATTAAAAGGGAATGCGTTATTCTAACAGTGCCAAAAAGGCATAATTATAAAATACGAGACTTTAAAACTGTGTAATGGCTCCCCGGATGGATAAACCTGTGTACTATAGGTTTGAGACCTGTTACACGCTGTTGTTACTCGTTGTTTTATGGTTTATAATCGGCTGCGCAATACCTGTTGCGGCTACTGAATCTTTCCTCTCTCCAGGCCCTGGAGAAGATGAAACGGCAGATAGTATCGGCCCATCTATTGAACGACGTGATGCCCTTGGTTACGACCCGACCAGGCACAGCATGTTCCCCGATTTTTACTACCGCTATCGTAGCTGGCACGAGGAGATTAATAAGAACATAGGATTGGAGACTCTCTTTTCTTATGACATGCTTGGTCAGGGGTATGCGGATAAGGACTGGAGCGTGGGGGCATCTTCCGGTGACGCAACCTTCAGTGGACGCTGGCTGATGTTTGGTCAAAAGTATAATCGGCCGGTTCATCTCTCCTTTCGCCTTCGGTATCGCCATGCCTATGGTGACCTCGCCCCTTCTCAGTTGAGTTCGGAAACAGGCTTGATCTGGAAAACAGTAGACGGTTTCACCGATGCCGGCTTCCAGATTCCCAACCTCTATATCAGCCAGGAACTGGCAGATGAAAGACTGACGCTGCGTTACGGCCAGTTCAGCATTGATCATTTTTTTGACAACCACAAACTGCGCAGTGCCAAGCGGTACTTTCTCAACGAGGCCTTTTCTCTCAACCCTTCCATTGCTTTTCCATCCTATGGTGCCGGTTTTACGGTACAATGGCAGGATACCGGTAACTGGGATCTTGCCATTGGCGGTTCCAACATACAGGGTACTGACAAGGATCAGACGGTCAGTTTCAGCCTGACCTCCTCAGCTCTTTTTTATACGGCGCAGGGGGGATACAATTTTGCGGGTTTTGGAAAACGAGATGCCAGGATGCAATTGCTGGGCTGGCAAAGTCAAGGCAACCAGGAGGATGAACTTCCTGATGGTACGGGAGCAAGCCTTACCCTGGAACAGGAAGGGGTATCCAGCGGTGAGCACTTTGTCGTCCGCTACGCCTTTTCCGATGGTGATGCGGCATTGGTGGACCAGTTGTTTATGCTCGGCTGGGGGCGGGAGATCAGAAAATATGATCATTTTGGTCTTGGCCTTGGCCTGGGAAGGTCAGCCAAAGAGAACAGCAGGTGGCAGGGGCTGGTTGAAATTTATTATCGCTGGCAGGTAACCAAGGAACTGATGCTAACCCCGGACCTGCAGATTATAGCCGGTGAAGGGCTTGCAGATGGAGATACCTTGCAAATAGTGGCCGGACTTCGGGCCGGTATAACATTTTAATACTGAGCGCCATGGGCAACCAACACAAACAAAACAGAACTGATATTCTATAGTTTTTTCATCGTACCGGATACTTGCACCGTCCCATAGTGTTTGAACAAAAATAGGAGGAAAAAATAGATATGAAATTACATACCGTATCCCACAAGTCAGTGGACTGGATGCTACTTTTGACCGTGTTGCTGTCATTGGCTCTGATGGCCGGTAACTCGATAGCGGAGGAAGCCGCTGTACCGGCACTCAAGCCCGTTGCCGACAAAAATATGCCCAAACCCGCCCACCACGAAATGTCCCTGGAGGAGATGAGCAAAAAACTCGACAACCCGCTGTCGGACCTGTGGATGGTGTGGATGCAGAACGACAACTTTCATTATAACGGTGATATATCGTCAGAGGATCGAACCCTCAATGTAACCTACTTCGAGCCGGTAATTTCGATCCCGATCAACGATAAATGGAACCTGGTGAATCGCCCGGTTCTCACCCGTATCAATGCAGATGTGCCGGATATCAATATCAATGCTATAAAAGACAAGCTCGCGGGCCTGCCGAACGGGTTGGCTCTCAACGGGCTCAGCGGTAGTGAGATTGCCGATAAGTTGCTGGACAACGCCAACTGGAGCAACCAGAGTGGTTGGGGGGACATGATCTTCCTGTCAATGATCTCTCCCCAAAATCTGCCCGATTTCGGCAACGGCAAGCTGGCCTGGGGCGCCGGTATCACCACCATGTGGCCGACTGCCAGTGAAGATCTTTTCGGCACCGGGAAATACTCTGCCGGCCCGGCCGGGTTGGCGATGTACCAGGGATCTAAATGGAAGTTCGGCGTACTCGCCCAGCAATGGAACTCCTACGGTGGAGATCCTGACCGTAGTAGCGTAAACAGCTTAAATGCCCAGTATTTCTGGTTCTACCAGCTGCCTCATCTGTGGCAGATCGGTGCTGCACCAAGCATTACCGCCGACTGGAATGCCGACAGCGATAACCGATGGACGATACCGCTGGGTATTGGTGTAAACAAGACCTTCAAGGTAGGCCCATTGCCGATTCGTATTTCTGTGGAGGTGCACAAAACCATAGTGCAACCCGACAACTACGGCCAAGACTGGAACTTTCGTGTGGTACTCATCCCTATCATTCCGAACCTGGTCAAGATGTACGAGGGCAAGCTCAACCTGCCGGATTAGCCTTCCTTACTCAATAATACAGTTCCCCCTTTACGGAGATCCTGACTATGAAAAATACCATTTTTTACCTGTTTTTTCTCACCGTTGCTTCTATCGCTGGTTATTCATCAGCCGCGCAGCATCTTCCCTCCGACAATGAAATTATTGTAGCCTATTATGGGCGCCCTGGAACCGCTTCACTTGGTGTTCTTGGTCAATATTCCATTGATGAGCTTATGGAAAAAGTAAAAGCAAAAGCGGATGAATACACTCAAATTACCGGCAATAAAAATATAACTCCCGCATTCGATATAATTTATGGCCTGGCCAGTAGCGCACCGGGTCGAGATAAAGAGTATATTCTTCCTCTATCTCACGATAAGCTGATGAAATATATCAACGCTGCAAAAAGCAACGGCTTTGCAGTCATTATAGATTTACAACTGGGAAAGATGACCCCGGTAGAAGCCGTGAAACCGGTTCTGCAGTATCTGAAATATGACAATGTGCATATTGCTATTGATCCGGAATTCGAGGTTAATGACCTGAATGTTCGCCCAGGCAAGGTGATCGGACATATTTCAGGCGATGAGGTTAACCAGGTGCAGGCTGCAATGACTGACTATATGAAAAAGAACAATATTACTGAAAATAAAACATTGGTCGTACACATGTTCACATCCCATATGGTTGCAGATAAAAAATTGGTCAAGAATTATGACAACATTGATTTAATCATGAATCTTGATGGGCACGGCTCTCCAAAACTGAAGATTGATACCTATAACGGCTTATATACAGCAGATGTTTCAGCCAAAGTTGCAGGTGGTTTTAAACTTTTTTTCCGTGAAGACAAACCTTCCATGATGACCCCGAAACAAGTTTTGGGAATGGAATCCGTGGACAATGCTCAAATTAAAGAAGCACCGAAGTACATCAACTATCAATAAGCGTTTCCTGGACGAGAGGAGTCTTCTCGGAACCACACATTACAATCATTTATTGCCAGGACGATCAACCCGAAGGGGGGAGGGAGAGAAATATTTTGTTATGGAGTTTTATTGCCTGGGACCACAATTACGTTACACCGCAGAGCGGTGTAACGTAACAAGAGCGATGCCGTAACCAACCCGGCGCAGTTCACGGTTGAGATCATAGCCCCGTGCGAAATGGCACTGACGCCATAAACGATCACATGCTATCTACAATCGCCTTTTTCTTGGCCTTATATTCAGCCGGAGTGATATAACCGCCGGCAGCCAGCTTGTCTAATTGACTCAGTCTTTGCTTGGAAGACTGGGGTTGTGCCGCAGGTGCCGGAGCAGCCTGTTGAGTGCGTGGTTGATTACTTTGGGCCTTGGGAACAAATCCCGGCATCATCTCCGAACCAGTCAATGCTCGTGCCGAGCTAAATTCGGTGCCTCGGGATTTCCTTACAGGGATGAAATTGGCAAGTGTTACCCAGTGGGTGAGTGACCGAAAGACTCACAAGTCCCACCTGCTTAATGCCTATCCAACAGGGCATTAGTGAAATCTGAGGGCAAACCCGGTGACGGGAGTCCGAAGCCAGGTGGATCAAGAATGCAGGGTCTGTATTGAGCCCCGAAAAATGTATAGTTGTGGTCATTGGATAAACTTCTGCTGTATTGGAAGCGAAAGCCGACAGGGTGTATTTTCTGGAAGGCAGCAGACCTGATACGCTATGGAAAGTATTCAGTGTCACCACGGGATCTGAGACCAGGTCATGTATTTATTGGGGTAACCCGGGAACTCGGGAGATCCAATTGTCTCCTTGTTCAAATAAGGTTAGGAGTTTCTTACCCAAAACTCGAGTCGCTTGAGTCGGAAGCCCCCCGCCACTCAAGTGAGTCCGCAGTACAGTGAGACACAAATAGAAGAAGGGCAGGCAAGGTATCATGGCCGGAGAGTGAACAACGAACGACCATGAGAAGGGCTTTCGTCGTGCAAGAGCAGCACCACTGGAAGTCTTAGTGGATCATAGAACCGAAAACCGGAGTGGTTCGTCTGGTTATGAAGGTGGGGAACTATTACCTCAGGGAGCCACTGTAGGGAAGGTGAAGCAGGGTATGATGATTTATCGGAAGGAACGACGGGAGGGACTCAGAGCCCACGAACCGTGTCACCATAAAGCAGATAGAGTGTGTCGTAGAATGTTGATGCTGGGGTAGCATAAGTCATGCGCCCAACGGGGTGTCGCCTGTTGGGTTAGCCATTGGCGTAGAGCCACTGGTGAGCAAGGAACCGGATGAGGGAAATCTTCACGTCCGGGTCTGTGGGGGGAGCGCCGGGTAACTGGTGCTTCTACCTGGAAAGGGACAAGCTGGCAGCGCGGTTTTCCGAAGTTCGATCTTCAAATTAACGTTCTTGGTTTATCAAAGTTGGTTGCTGTAAATCCGCTTGCCCCTGAGCCCTGTCGTTACCCCTTGCAAAAACAGAACGACAGTTGTACAATTGTCTATATGGATATAATTGCTGATACAAACATATTTTTAGCTGTCGCTTTGGATGAGCCAGAAAAGAACAATATCATAAAGTTAACATCGGGAAGTGAAATATTTTCTCCAGAGATATTACCGTATGAAATAGGCAATGCGTTATCTGCTATGGTTAAACGGAAGAGAATCACAAAAAAAGAGGCATTGTCAGCACAAAACAGAGCAAACAGTATCCCTGTCAGGCTTGTAAATATAGATACTTACCAAGCACTAAAACTTGCTATAAAATACAACATCTACGCTTATGACGCTTATTTTTTACAAGGAGCAAAAACTCTGTCTCATCCACTTATCACACTCGACCAACGAATGAAGCAAGTCGCTAACGAATTAAACATTGAACTGCTGGAGTAAAGAAAATGCAAGTTTTCACTTATTCGGAAGCTCGTCAAAATCTCTCAAGACTATTAAAACTCGCACAAAAAGAGGAAGTAGAGATTCGTAGAAGAGATGGTGCTTTATTTTCTTTAACATCAAAAAAGAAGAAAGCAACATCGCCATTTGATGTTCCTGGTATAAAAACAAAAGCTACAACCGAAGACATATTGGACGCTATCAGATCGTCACGAATGAGATGATTTCTATTACAGAAATGCCATTTAAGATCGCCTGCTAGTCAAGATAACCTTATAAATCTATATAGTTGGGCTAGTAAAACGCTGCTCGTGCCGAGCTAAATCCGGTGCCTCTGGATTCCCTTCACAGGGATGAAATTGGCAAGTGTTACCCAGTGGGTGAGTGACCGGAAAACTCACAAGTCCTACCTGTCTAAAGCTGATCCAGCAGGGCAGTAGTGAAACCTGAGGGCATATAATTGGGGTCAGAGTAAAATTACTTTAGCCTTAACTGTATGAAACAACGATTAATTTAATTTTACTCTGACCCCTTTTATTACTTTTATTGTAACTATTCAGGTGGGTGCAGAAAACTTGCAAAACCACCGTCCTGTAACTGTTCAGGAGGGCCTTAGATTTGTTCATTTAAGACTGTGAAGCGTACTTGTGCTACTCGATCAGGCTTAAATGGGCGAAGATAAGGTGCTCCTGAACAGTT
>WFRY01000053.1 GCA_015486315.1 Desulfobulbaceae bacterium | reverse complement strand
ATTTGTAACTGTGTGTTTTCATCTACCTTAAACCTGTAAGTGATCAGGGGTGCCGTAGATTCGTACGATCGTGACTGGTCGCTATAACAGCGAAGCGGTGTCATCCTCTATGCGGGCAGTCGCGATCGTACGAAGAGGTAAGCGAGGGACGAGACTCCGTGCGGTGCCCCTGATCACTTACGATAGCCCCCCTTGACCTTCCCTTCGGCTGCACTTATTGTTATTATCCATGGCCTTACAAAACACCCCCCCGGGTCCATCCATATATTCCCCTTATCCGGAACAGGAGGATGAATGGATCATCGTGGCTAAAGGCGGGCAGAAATACATTATGAATCACTCGCTGGTCCTCAGTGCGGTGGGTATTGAACATCGGATCGACCCCGCGGGAGGGGCAATCCTGACCCATGAGGATGACAGCAGACAGGCCATATCGGAAATTAACGCCTTTGAAGTAGAAAACCGGCACTGGCCACCCCCGCCCAATTATGCACGACCGCTGCCGCGTACCGACAATCCCCCTACCCTGCTGATGATCGGCGGTCTGGTTGTCTTATACATGGTTACCGGCCCCTGGCTTGCGACCAACCCCTGGTTCCGGTCCGGGGCTATTGACAGCAGTAAAATCCTGGAACAGGGACAGTGGTGGCGGCTTGTCACAGCCCTGACCCTGCATGCGGACCAGATGCACCTTGTCGGAAACTGTGTTATCGGCGGGTTCATGGTCCACCTGCTCTGCAAAACCACTGGCTATGGAACCGGCTGGCTGGCCCTGATCCTGTCCGGTATGGCCGGCAACTTTTTAAATATTGCCCTGCGCAACACCCCGCATTACTCGGTGGGATTCTCCACGGCTATCTTTGCCGCCATCGGTATTTTCTGCGGCCAGCAGCTTGCCCGGCGCAAGGCCACAATCATCAGACAACTGATCCTGCCGCTGGGCACCGGAGCCGGACTGCTGGCCATGCTGGGGACCGGGGGCAAACAGACTGATTTAGGGGCGCATCTGTTCGGCTTCGGATGCGGGCTTGCCTGCGGTCTGCTGCTGCAGCTGAGCCGCCTGGATCAGCTGGCCGGGAGACGCCACCTGCAGCAGGCTCTGTTTACAGCCACCCTCGTCCTGATCATCGGATGCTGGCTGCTGGCGTTCAAGGCACTCTGAAACAAAAACGCGGTCGGAGAACAAAACAAGAAAACACTTGTAAGCAACTCAATTACCGTCTTTAATAGACGGCATGAATCTTGTATCGTAAAAAATAAATTTTAATATACAACTTCAAGAAGATAAACTACAGCAAGGATATATCCATGCCCATGAATGAACAGCCCCCATGGGGGCAGAAAAAGAAACCCTCCTCACCCGAGGATTTTCTGGCCGACCTGATCCAGAAGATCAGGGACTCGTTTACAGGTCAGGGAAAAAACAACAAGCCGTCACCGGACGGCGAGAACCCCCAGCCCGGCAATGAGCCCAACTTCCTGGCAGGCATCGGCAAGGTAGCGCTCATCATTGTTGCAGTCGTCCTGTTCCAGGTGATCTACTCGGCCTTTTACACCATTGAGCCGGGAGAACAGGGTATCGTTCTGCGATTCGGCCAGTACACCCGTACCACCCAGCCCGGCCTCCACTTCAAGATTCCATATGTAGAGGATATGATCAAGGTTGATGTTGAAAGTGTGCGTAAAGAAGAGTTCGGCTTCCGCACCAGAACACCGGGCAAAAACACTGTTTTCAACAAACGCGGCTTTGACATGGAATCACTCATGCTCACCGGTGATAAAAATGTCATCAACGTAGACTGGATTGTCCAGTACAAGGTCAGTAATCCGGTCAACTTTCTTTTCAAGGTCCGCAATGTGCCGCAGGCTGTACATGACAACTCAGAGACGGTTGTCCGCCGGATAGTCGGTAACATGGACTTTGATTATGTACTGAGTAACCGCGAAATTCTGGCCGACATGGCCAAGCAGGAACTGCAGCATGATCTGAACAAACTTGAGTGCGGTGTTACCCTGGTAACCCTGCAGCTGCTGGATATCAATCCCCCGGATACGGTCAAACCCGCATTTAACGAGGTGAACGAGGCAGACCAGGACATGAAACGACTTGTTAACGAGGCAGAGGAAACCTACAACCGGGTCATCCCGAAAGCCCGTGGTTCCGCGAAACAGATTGTGGAGGAATCTCATGGTTATGCCGTACAGCGGATTAACCAGGCAAAGGGTGAAACCAACCGCTTCAACGCCATTGTTGCCGAGTATCTGAAGGCCGAAGAGGTCACCAGACGGCGCATGTATCTTGAAGCCATGCAGGATATCCTGCCCAATGTCGATCATGTTTATGTTATGGAAAAAGGCGGGCAAAATGTCCTGCCATTCCTTGACCTGACCGGGAAAGGGTCTCCTTTGACCAACAAAGAATCCAAATAATACCAGGATAATATAAAAGACTATGAAACAGGTAATACAGATATTTTCCCTTATTCTTGTTGCCGTCATCTTTGCCACGGTCTGGGATGGATTCTACATCCTGCCCGAAGGCAAGCAGGCGGTCATCACCCAGTTCGGCGCTCCGGTGGGCAAGCCAATCACCAAAGCCGGCCTGAAGATGAAAACCCCGTTTATCCAAAATGTCCAGTTCTTTGAAAAACGGATCCTGATCTGGGATGGAGACCCGAACCAGATCCCCACCAACGATAAAACCTTTATCTATATGGACAACACCGCCCGTTGGCGGATCAGTAATGCCCTGCGCTTTCTCCAGGCAGTGGGTAATGAAACCCGGGCCCAGAGCCTGCTTGATGACATCATCAACGGTGCGGTCCGTGACCTTGTCAACAAAAACAATTTAATTGAAATCATTCGCTCATCCGACTGGTCCCAGGATTATGTTGCCGGAACAACGTCCAGCCGGGACATGATCATGCCGCCGAAAAAAGGCCGGGACAAGATTAGTGAGATGGTCCTTGACCAGGCATCAAAGATTACACCCAAGTACGGCATTGAGTTGATTGATGTCATGTTCAAGCGGGTCAACTATATTGATTCGGTTCGAGAAAAGGTGTACACCCGGATGATCTCGGAGCGAAAAAGAATTGCCGCAGAAAAGAGATCCCTCGGTGAAGGCCGCAAGGCTGAGATCCTGGGTAAGGTGGAACGTGAGTTAAGAGAGATTACCTCTAAGGCCAAACGGGAGGCCACCGAGATCAAAGGGAAGGCTGATGCCGAGGCAACCAAGCTCTATGGTGCAGCTTACAGTCGACATCCGGAATTTTATTCCTTCCAGAGAAGCCTGGAAAGCTACAAAGACATTATCAGCAGCAACACATCGCTGATTCTATCCCCGGAATCCGATCTGTTCCAATACCTGCAGTCGATTAAGCGACAGTAAAAACACATTCTTCCGTAACTGGTCACAGGATTTTTAACTATTTGTTTTCATCTACCGTAAAACCTGTAAGTGATCAGGGGGGCCGTAGATTCGTGCAGGCGTGACTGGCCGCTATAGCCCCTCTATGCGGCCAGTCGCGACCGTGCGAAGATGCGGTGCCCATGATCACTTACATTCTTCCGGCCTGCAGGCTGACGACCTTCTTGACGTCAGCCTGCAGCCATTGGCCGAATCCCCGTCAGCAACTGCCCTGTAATGCTTCCTGCACGGCCCGCCCCATCTCTTCTATGGTGTAGGGTTTTTTAAGCAATCCGTGCACGCCAAGCTCCACCACCTCTTTGATATCATCGCTTTCGGAATAGCCGCTGACCACAATGGCTTTCTGGTCCGGACGAAAACGAATAATCTCTTTATAGGTCTCCCTGCCGCTGAGTCCGGGCTCCATAAGCATGTCCAGCAACAGCAGATCAACACCATTTTTCTTCAGAAAGCTGATTGCCTTTTCACCGCTGCTGACGGTTGTGACTTCATAACCCAGGACCGTTAAAATTTTTTCGGCAATATCCTGCTGAACCTGTTCATCATCAGCAACAAGTATGGTTCCCTTTCCATGTAAACCGTCCAGAGAGCTCTCTTCTTTTTTTGCCGTGTTCCGGGGTTCTTCCCTGCTGTTTACCGGCATGTACAGGGTAAACACCGTTCCCTGGCCGTCACTGTTTACGGTGATAAAACCATTATGATCAAGAACCGTATTCCAGACCACGGCCAGGCCGAGTCCTGTTCCGCTCCTGCCCATTTTTTTGGTTGTGTAAAAGGGATCAAAGATATGTTCCAGATCATGCCGGGTTATTCCGGAACCGCTATCGCGTACACAAAGGACGGTGTATTCACCAACCGGAACCCCGGCCGGGCCGGTTTCTTCCTCTTTGACCAACCGGGAACAGGTGCTGATTTCAACTTTTCCTGTCCCTTCAATGGCCTCGGCAGCATTGGTTGCCAGATTCATGAGAATTTTCTGGATGTGTATGGAAGAACAGTTGATTGTTTTCACATCCGTATCCAGACGGCGAACAAAAGTAACCTCGGGATGAAGTGACGCCAGTTTATAGAATTCCGGTGATACCATGTAATTTCTGATCAGCTCGTTGATACAGGCCGCCTCTTTCACCGTTGCTGCACCACGGGCAACGGTGAGCAGATCCGCTACAACGGATGCTGCACGCTGGCCGGATTCCATAACTTTCTGCAGGTCCTTACGGACAGGACTGTCTGCCGGCAGCTTCAACATCATAAATTCCGGATAGCTGATAACCCCGGATAAAATATTGTTTAAATCGTGGGCAACCCCCCCGGCCATGAGCCCGATAGCCTCCATCCTGTTTGAACGACGTAATTTTACGGCAATCTCCTCCTGTTCTTCTTCAAGGGCTTTACGTTTTGATACATCCCGGACAATATTCATAATCAACTTCTGACCACCGGTTTTTACCAGCGATGAACTGATCTCTACAGGTATCCTGGAGCCATCCCGTCTGACATGGTGAAAACTTGCAACGCTTGTCAAGGATCCCTTTTGCAAAACCTTCTCATACCTGTCATCAAGCTCTTCCCGTTCCTCGCGAGGGTACAGCTCAAACATTTTCTTTGCAATGATCTCGGAACGACTGTAACCGTCAAGGACAAGCCCCTTCCGGTTGCAGTCGACTATCCGGCGGGTTTCCGCATCTACCAGGTAGATGGCATCGTTTGCGTTCTCAAAAAGATGCCTGAACCGCTCTTCGGAACGCTGAAGTGAACAGAGATTCACCGTATTGGAGACTGCCACAGCTGCCTGGTTGGCCATATTCTGATACAGGGAGATATCGCTGTCGGAAAAAACCCTTTTGGCGCGATTATGACCGATCAGCACACCGACCAGCTCATTTTTATTCAGCATCGGCACGGCAAGAGAAGAGGTCAGGTTTTGCTCAAAGATGACCTCTGGAATATCAAATCTGTCCTCTGTTTTGAAATCTTCAACCACAGCTACCTTCTGCTCACGGGCAACCAGGCTGGGTAACCCCTGATCCCGGAGAAGACAGAAAGACCCCACCATGGACTGGGGAAAGCCTATGGTTTCTCCCATGTACAACTCTTCATTTTCTTTAGAAAAAATAAACAGAGTGGAGTGATCAAACTTCAACAGGCTCTTGGCCCACGAGGTAACAAACCCGTATATGGACCCAAGTTCGCCCAGCCCGGATAGTTCTGTTGAAAACTGGAGCAACGACTCAAGGTGTTTGGTCCGAATCTCCACCTCCTTCTCAAGCCGCTCCTGATAGCTGCGCCGTTCCATCTCGACCAGTCTGTTTTCGGTATTGTCCTCCAGAATACAGACAACACCTTCAACCTGATCGTCAATCTGGCGCAGGGGCAGCATACGCACATGAATAAATCGTTTCCGACCAGCCCGCCCTGAAAGAGAAGGATCATACTCCACGTCACGCAGGCCGTTGCCTACCCCGGCAAGGGCCTGATTAAAAGCCGAGGTCAATCCCAGCCGTTGCGCCTGCTCATCCTTATAGATATTATAAGGATGAGCAGGTGCAACAGATTCCGACACTCCCCACAACGCATAACAGGAATCATTTCTCTTGATGATTTCACCATCAGGGCTGTAAATCTGCATCGCAAAGGGTGACTGATCAAAAAGAGTTTTGAAAAATCCTCCTCCGCCTGTTGTTATCTGCTCCGTCTCCGTCATCAGTATACTCCGGACACATCTCTGTTGCCCTGAAAAGCCCTCTTATATTCCCGGCTTGTCACTCTTGCCTCGCTCCTCACCTGTGGCTCAACATCCACAGGTGAGCGAATGCAAGTTTCTGCTCGTAAAATTCAATCTGATGCACGGCTATCCTCTCTGGTCAACACTACTGCTGCACTATGCCCGGACCGTCATCGGCAAAACTCGGTCGCTGTTCAGGAGAATAGGCAATCCTTCCCTTTTCATTGAGCAGCTCGCTGAAACGTAACAGGTCCTGTTCGCCGACCATTTGGTCCTGTTCAAGTTGTTCAAAACGACAGCTGCAGCCGATCAGCTGACCACCGCACCAGGGGCAGACTTCCACCGGGCAGCCAAGCTCGTGCACCTCGCCGGTACCTGCATGGCAGGCCGGGCAGACATCAATATCCCCCTGTAACGACTGATAGAGGGGAAAATTTTCCGGATCCTGCCCAGCCTCCTTAAAGCTGTCACTGTCTGCAAAGCCGAAAAAACCCAACAGCTGATTATCAAGATAACCATCCAGCAGGCTGCCGTGAAATTCTATTCCTTCGCTTGAGACCAGATACAGATAACTGTCCTGAGAGGTTACAGCAGCGAGCAAAAAAACACCATGCTGCCTGGCCACCAGACGCACCTCCTTAATCCAGTCTTCTGCTGCGTCGGGCAGGTAGCTGTAAAATTCTTCCAGCACCATAAGAGCAATACGGTCGTCGCGAAAGATAACCAGCAGGTCCTGCGCCGCTTCCAGCTCGTTCTCAGGCGCACCATACTGCATCAGGCTGCGAATACGGTGCCGTTGCTCTCTCAGCTCATCCATTCTGCTCTCCCATGGCTGCATGAATTTTTTCACGCCACTGCCGGGTTGCATGGATCATATCTTCCTGTTTGCTGATTGCCGTTACCACCGCAATACGACGCGCCCCGGCTGTTACCAACTCCGGAATATGTTCAAATTTTATGCCTCCCATAACTGTAAACGGCAGGCTGCAGTGGCGGGAAAAACGGCCTATGGCCTCCGGACCGATAAAGGTGGAAAGCCCTTCCTTGGTTTCGGTCCGGTAAATCGGACCGATATTATAGTAAGAGGCCGCAAGTTCTCCCTGCTGCTCCAGCCGACCCAACGCACGAGCCTGCTCCTCCGTATTACATGACACCCCGATAATCATGTCCGGCACCAGCCGCCGCAGTTCCTCGGCCGGAAGATCCTTCTGGCCGACATGCAGCCCGTCGGCATCTGCAAGCATGGCAATATCCACCCGGTCATTCACCATGAACAAGGCCCCTGCCCGGCGGGTCTGCTCACGAAAATAACGGGCCTTGGCAAGAAGCTGCCGATCTTCAGAGTGCTTGTCACGAAGCTGAACGATTTTCGCACCGCCTGCAAGTACCGCCTCAAGCCACTGCTTATCAGTACGCCCGAGGCAGAGCTCTTCGCAGGACACTGGATAGATGTCAACACTACCGACAAATTGCTCCATACGTTTCGTATGCAGCCTGCTCCCGGTTTCCATCAATATGCTCCCCTGCTTCCCCACAAGCTCACTTTCATATATCTTGATTTGTTCAGGGAAATACGGTATAATTTATAGGTTTAAATAATAAATTTTCTCATTTTAAAAAAACAGGCCCGGCAGCAGCAGGGTAGACATTCTGTTTTTTTCATACAAATGCAGTATATCAAAATTGTACCCGAACAGGCAACTCCACGCACCTTTTTTCCTGGATTCGGCCCAATTACTCTACTGTTCCAACCGCGTCCGCAAGATCGGACCTGGTGCTAAATCAGAAAGCAGAGGATTGCATATGACCCAGAACAACACCGGCAACAGCGCCACTCTTACCGTTGAAGGCAAGAGCTATACCCTGCCCATCATTACCGGCACAGAAGGAGACAAGGCAATCGACATCAGCGGATTGCTGCAGGAAACCGGCTATATGACCCTGGACTCCGGCTATAAGAACACCGGTTCCTGCACCAGTGCAATCACCTATCTGGACGGTACCAATGGTATTCTCCGCTATCGCGGCTATGCCATTGAAGAGCTGGCTGAAAAATGTCTCTTTATCGAAGTGGCCTATCTCCTGATCCATGGCCACCTGCCCACCAGAACGGAATTCGACAACTTTAAATATCTGTTGAGACGATTTGCCCTGCTGCATGAGGATATGATCCATTTCTTTGATCATTTTCCACCCAATGCTCCCCCCATGTCCATCCTGTCGGTGATGGTCAACTCCCTGTGCAATTACTATCCGGAAATGGGAGATGATCCCCTGACGAATATCGATATGACGGCAGCACGGCTGATCTCCAAGATTCGCACCATTGCCGCTTTCTCCTATAAAAAGAGCATGGGGCATCCACTGGTCTATCCACGTCCGGATCTCAACTATTGCGGCAACTTTCTGAATATGATGTTTGACAAACCGGTACACCCGTATACGGTTCAGCCTGAAACAGTTGCGGCTTTAAACAAACTGCTCATTCTCCATGCCGACCATGAACAGAACTGCTCGACCTCGACTGTTCGTCTTGTCGGCAGTGCCGGAGTCAATCTGTACGCCTCTATTTCTGCCGGTATCAACGCACTCTGGGGTCCGCTGCACGGTGGCGCCAATGAGGCGGTTATCTCAATGCTGAAAACCATTCACGCCGACGGGAACAACTTTAAAAAATATATCGACAAGGCCAAGGACAAATCCGATCCCTTCCGGCTCTCCGGATTCGGCCACCGGGTGTACAAAACCTATGACCCCCGGGGAACGATCATCCAGGAGGCCTGCGATGATTTACTCCTGACGCTCAACATCTCCGATCCCCTGCTGGACATTGCCCGTCAACTTGAAGAGATAGCGCTTAACGACGAATATTTTGTTTCGCGGAACCTGTTTCCCAATGTCGATTTTTATTCGGGTATCATCTACCGGGCCATCGGCATTCCTACCAACATGTTTACCGTCATGTTTGCCCTGGGACGTTTACCGGGCTGGATTGCCCAGTGGAAGGAACAACAGGAAAACCCAAACACCAAGATCGGGCGGCCGCGCCAGGTGTATACCGGAGAACCGGCCCGTGAATTTGTACCCATGAACGAGAGAGGGTAAAGTGTAAGCGCATCATTTATGAGCCCGTTGATTTAATGTATTTGCGCCCGATCTCTGTGTTATACGAAAAAATTTATCCTCGGAATATCAGCTATATGCCTGCGGTAAATTTTTTCGTATGCCTTGATCTCGAACGAAAATCCTATTAAATCAACAGACTCATT
>WFRY01000052.1 GCA_015486315.1 Desulfobulbaceae bacterium | reverse complement strand
ATGCAGGGGTATGGGATAACTACGGCGCGGCGGTGACCGTCAACATTGACTACCAAGCTTTTGGAGGCCTGAAAGGGGTGTGCAGTCCGATAGCGGCCTATGTCTCCAAAGATGCTACGGCGGTGGACAATAACAATTTAATTAAAGGCATTCTCGATGGCAATCCGGAGGAAAAGTCCGGTAACTGGTTAATTGCTGTTGATGGCGAGCAGTTCCTCTGGACACCGGCAGGGGCGTCTGTGCCCAGAGCAAAGGGCGGCCATAAAGAAGACTACACTGTGCCGACCCAGGACTTTGCTACCAACCAGCCCGGGGTTGGTGTTTTCTATCGTTTTGGCATTATGCCGGATGATCGCAATGCCTATAATATGACCTTGAGCGGCGGACTTGGTGCGCGTGGCATCATACCCGGCCGCCCTTATGACCGCATGGGTCTCGGAGCCTACGCCTTGTTCGCATCTAATGACCTCGAAGATGAAATCATCATCGGCAATCTTCTTGATGACGAGGTGGGACTTGAGGCTTTTTACAATTTTGCCATTACCCCGTCTGTTCAGATTTCCGCGGACATCCAATGGATTACATCTGGGATAGAGAGCAGCGATGACGCTGTAGTTGTCGGCACCAGGCTCTTTACCAGATTTTAGGCTGATTGGCAGCCAAATGATACAACTCTAGGTACAACAATGAGGAATGAAATCATGAAAACGAAAATTTACGTAGTAGGTCTTTCGTTGCTGTGTACAGCGGCGATAGGCGTAACAGGTTGGGCAACAGAATCCGCTGCAGCCACAGCCAAGAAACCTAACATTCTCGTGATCTGGGGCGACGACATCGGCAACGATAATGTCAGCGCCTATAGTCGGGGCTTGATGGGCGGAGGTACGCCAAACATCGATCGTATCGCGAACGAAGGCGCCCTGATGACCGATGCGTACGCGCAACAATCCTGCACCGCGGGGCGAGCGAACTTTATGCTCGGTCAGAACCCGTTCCGCACGGGGCTGCTGACCATCGGCATGCCCGGTGCGAAGCACGGTGTGCGAAAGATCGATCCCACCATCGCCGAGTTGTTGAAGCCCTACGGCTATATGACCGGTCAATTTGGCAAGAACCATCTTGGTGACCGCAACGAATACCTGCCGACCGTGCACGGTTTCGATGAGTTCTACGGCAACCTCTACCACCTGAACGCCGAAGAAGAGCCGGAGAATCCGGATTATCCCAAAACATCTTTCACCGGTGATGGCAAAAGTTTCAGGGCGGAGTATGGTCCACGCGGTGTCATGGACTGTGTTGCAACCGATACGGATGACACAACAGACCAGCCCCGCTGGGGCGTGGTCGGAAAGCAGAAGTGTAAGGATACCGGTCCACTGACCATAAAACGTATGCGAAACATTGAGGAAGACCTGCTCAATCGCTCTCTCGACTTCATGGAACGTGCCGTCAAGGCTGACAAACCGTTCTTCCTGTGGCATGTCTCAACCCGGAACCACGTCTGGATCCACCTGAATGACAAGTACAAGAATAGCACCGGCTACGGCATATTTGCCGACGGAATGAAGGAACTCGATGATGTGACGGGTGTATTGCTGGATAAACTCGACGAGCTAAACGTCGCTGATAACACGATTGTTATTTTTTCGACAGATAATGGCGCCGAGAAGTTCACCTGGCCACAAGGTGGCACCCACGCGTTCAAGGGCGAAAAAGGACTGACGACCGAGGGTGGCTTCCGCGTGCCCCAAGTGGTGCGCTGGCCTGGACATATCAAGCCGGGGACCATCATCAACGACATGTTCTCGCACGGAGACTGGATGCCGACCCTGCTGGCTGCAGCCAACGGGGGGGTAGATACCGATATCCAGGAGAAGCTGAAGAAGGGTGGAGTTGAAGCCGATGGTAAAACCTTCAAGGCGCATCTGGACGGCTTTAACCAGCTCGACCTCCTAACCGGCAAGGGACCAGGAAAACGCAAGGCCCTGTTCTACTTTGATGGTGACGGGGATCTTAATGCAGTCCGCCTGGATCATGAAGGTCATGCCTGGAAGATTACTTTCACCCCGATGACCGGTGATCTGCCAACCGCATGGAAAAAGCATCCGAGTTGGCCGCTTATTACCGATCTCCGGAGTGACCCCTATGAATATTTCACCCGGGAAACCTCGATGATGGCCGGCAAATGGTGGGCGAAGCGCATGTTCCTGATGGTACCGGCGCAGCAGCTAGTTGGAAGTTACCTTGGAAGCCTGAAAGAGTTTCCTCCGGCGCATGGCTCCAGCCTGAGCCTTGGCAAGGTCATGGACCAGATCAAGTGGGCAAAATCGGCGCAATAGGCCTCTGACTGTAAACCGTAGTAATGCTTGTAAGGGCGGCTTGAAAAGGTCGCCCTTTTTTTCCATAATAAATGGCAATAAATGCGGTCAGCGTAAGAACTACTAAGAAGGTAGTTACTCTGACCCAATGTACAGAGTGGCATAAATGATTAACAGGCTCTTGCTGCGTAAAGATCAACTAACCACGATAAAACTATTCATTCTCTCCGCATTATTCGCATGCATTCTGAGTAACCCGGTGTTGGCAGGTTTCGATGAAGGCGTCGCCGCCTTTCAAGCCGGCGATTTAGAGCTGGCTGCAAAAGAATTTCGTGCCGCTGCTGAAGCAGGTAATTTTGAGGCGCAGTTCAATGTTGGCTTGATGTATGAGCGGGGCATTGGAGTCAGTAAAGATGAGCGGGAGTCGCTTGTCTGGTATCGCAAATCGGCGGAGCAAGGCTATGCAAATGCACAATTTAACTTAGCCGTACTGTATGAAAACGGTCGAGGCACGGCCGTTGATTTTTATCAGGCGCATCAATGGTACCGCAAGGCTGCGGTGCAGGGTGATGGCCTCGCCGTGGGAAATCTGGGCATGTTGTATATTCGCGGCCAGGGGGTGGAGCAAAACAAGGTCGCTGGTCTGGCACTACTCTTGGTTTCAGTTGAGCTGGACAGCTCGCCCGAAAACAATGCGCGACAGAACATCTCATTGACCCGGGGTCTGTCGGCTAACATGATACAGGAGGCCCAGGCACTGGCAGCAGAGATGTCCAATGCTGACGATCTGTTGATACCACTTAACCAATACCTGAAGAACCCTAACCAACTTGGGCAGAAAACGTAAAGAGTTGTGGGGACACAGCTAATAATGACTTGCTCAACACAATTTCAGGCCTCTGCCGCTTATCCGACCTACAAAAAAAACCACTTTCATAAAAACAAATCAGATGAGGCTAAACCATGAGGAACAAGATCCGAAGGATTTTACAGTATAGTTTTATTGCAATTTTTGTAGTGAGTCTCTGCTCTGCTGCAAACGCAGCCGATCCGCTGCCGTCGTGGAACGATGGAACGGCCAAAGAGGCAATCCTTAAATTCGTTACTACCGTCACCGACAAGAGCAGTAAAGACTACGTTGAACCGGCCAAACGCATCGCCACCTTTGATAACGACGGTACACTGTGGGTGGAATACCCTATGTATACGCAGGTGCTTTTCGCATTTGATCGCGTCAAGAAGCTGGCGCCGCAGCACCCGGAATGGAAAACCAAACAACCTTTTAAGGCGCTGCTGGCAGGCGATATGAAAACCGTTGCAGCCTCTGGGATGAAAGGGGTTGCGGAACTCGTAATGGCATCACATGCCGGTATGACAGGTGATGAGTTTGAACAAGAAGTCAGCAAATGGTTTACGACCAATAAAAATACCCACCTCGACCGCCTCTATAAAGAATGTATTTATCAACCGCAACTTGAATTGCTCGCCTATCTGCGGGCAAACGAATTCAAGACCTTCATAGTCTCGGGTGGAGGTATCCAGTTTATGCGTCCCATGACGATGAAGGCCTACGGTATCCCGCCGTGGCAGGTAGTGGGCTCCAGTATTGTCAGTAAGTTTGAAATCAAGGATGGTAAGCCGGAGCTTGTCCGCATGCCGAAGATCGACTTCGTCGACGATAAGGCAGGTAAGCCGGTTGGTATCTATGAACACATTGGTGTTCGCCCGATTCTGGCCTTCGGCAATTCCGATTCTGATATGCAGATGATCCAATACGCCAAGGGTGGCGAAGGTCGACGCTTAGGCCTGTTCGTTCACCACACCGATGCGGAGCGCGAATACGCCTACGACCGCAAGAGCCACGTCGGCACACTGGACAAAGCACTTGACCAGGCGGCTGCCAACGACTGGATTATTGTGGACATGAAAAAGGACTGGAAGCAGGTGTTTCCAGCAAAGTAGCCAGTCAGCAGGCATGGCCACCTCTTTATTTGAAATTTTGCTTCATGATAACCATGCTGGAGTATCACGGTTACCATGAAGCACACGCCAGACATCAATATAATCTGTTTTTTCAATGTAAAAAACAAGCTGGGGATATCGACCCAAAGGCCAACACCGTAGGCCTGGAATATCCAATTCAAAGAAAGGGGTCGGATCGAAAGCGCCGGGATAAACCGGCATAGAGTAGGGGATGCAAGAGCCCTACATAAAAGGAGAAGCTGCTCCATTATGG
>WFRY01000051.1 GCA_015486315.1 Desulfobulbaceae bacterium | reverse complement strand
GCTATGAAAACAGAGCACAGCTATGGCAGAATTATTCGTCAGGAAAGGAAAAATCGGAATTTGAGCATCAGAAGACTGGCAGAGAAGGTGGACATGGCTCCATCCCACCTGAACCGGATCGAAAACGATACCGGCCACACCACTCCAAAAAACCTGCAAAGAATCGCCAACGCCCTTGCGATCAACGAATCAAAACTAATCGAGGCCTGGCTGATCCATAATCTGAAGGGTATCAACTACGACCCTGCCCTGCTCCAGCAGATCCGCAAGCCGGATATGAACTTTGCGCAGATTGAAACCATGTATGGAATTGATAAGGCCCGGGCAGCCTATGACAAGATCAAGCCATGTACCACTGGTAAAAAGATGAAGACAACCAAAGAAAGTACCCTGCTGGAAGTGCGGGTTGCACTTAAGAATTGCCTGGGGTTAATTGATGACCTGAGAGAGGGATAGAGCAACTGCTGCGATTCATGTGGTGTGCTCAACATAAGATCTTAAAACAGCGTTTATTTTAGCCTGGTACCCCTTACCCTGTTGTTTGAAAAATTGAAGTATATCGTTGTCTATGCGAATAGAAATCGCTGTTTTCCCTGCAGGCATTTTCACCTTGGCATCCGACCAGAATTTTTCACCGGTTTCAGGAATGTCTGAAAAATCGATCTCATGCATAGACTTTTTCGAAATAGATGTTTTGCTCATTTTTTGTAGCCCTTCGTGCTGAAATTAACCGTATTCGGTTTTTCTTTTCTGTATAGACCAACACAACAATCGATCCATCCAGATCTCCGAGAGCAACCCAGCGTACTTCCCCATAATCCTTTCGACTATCAACCGTTGCAACCATAGGGTGGTTAAAGACTTTTCTCAGCTCTGAAAAGTCGATGCCATGTTTCTTACAGTTTAAAAAGTTTTTATTGTCATCCCATTCAAACTCCATATTTAAATATACATTTGTATATACATAAAGTAAACCTTAAAATTGCTGCGAACACCGCAATGCACCGACAGCAGAAAGCAGAGCGGGCCGGAGCAGGATCTTTTTTTCCTGCCCGCTTGCCGGAAGCAGACAAATGCAGGGGGCGTGACGGGCGGGTGAGGTGCGCACTACGTTTGCCACAGAGAACTGCAACCGGGTCTACCTCGGAGGGAGCCTGGCGCGCCCTTTGCAGGACCAAAAATAAAAAATTAATTCAGGGATGGGGCAAAAAGTGATTCACGCAAGATGCCTTCGACATGTTACCAGAGAGGGAGTTGTCCTGAATTTTGAGAGAAGTATCGAACAGTTGCAACGAAACATACCGACGCAAAAAAACTAAGAGGTGGCGGGTTATGAGTGAAAGGATTTTAAGAGTTCGAGATCTCTGTGAACGGCTTGGAGTATCACGGACAACATTATGGCGTCGGGTTGAGTCAGGAGCTCTACCTGCGCCGTTTAAAATCGGTGGGCCCGGGACAAGGGCTGTTGGATGGTTTGAATCTGTCCGCTGACGTTGTAAATCATCCCGTTAATAGTTTACAACTATTTTTTTTTATACCGGATGCGTAATTAATAGTTTCTGAAAAATATGGCTTCAGGAAAATGGATCCATTAATCTGGTTAAAAGACTGACAACAGCGTTTATCAAATCTAAAAATAATGCACCTCTTGCACCTAATTTGCACCTACTATGAAAAATAGAGTTATAGTGAAACGTATAACTCTATGATATTATTGGTCGGGGCGGTAGGATTCGAACCTACGACCTCCTGCTCCCAAGGCAGGCGCGCTGCCAGGCTGCGCCACGCCCCGACTGTGGACTGAAAACAACGGCACATACAAAAGTGGATACTCTGATACCGGTTTTTTGAGACAAGTGCAACCCTTTTTTCAACTTTCACTTGACGACCATTTTTCCGTATGCTATTAAAGCCGCTTGTGACGTAGCATTGATATGGAGCTGCAACAAATAAAAATTTGACTTGCGTTCCTCGGTAGCTCAGTTGGTAGAGCGGGTGGCTGTTAACCACCTTGTCGGCGGTTCGAGTCCGTCCCGAGGAGCCAGATAATATAAAGGAGTTAGCCTATTTTCGGCTAACTCCTTTTTTTGTTTAAAAGCTGGAAAAACTCTTTGGGTGACAAGTTTATTGCTGTAAACACTACATCTTAATCAAACCTGTGTGCGATGTCAGCTGGCTGGGAACCGGAGTGAAGTGCGTATCCTCGTTGCTTACTTCTCCTCCTGAGAGATAAGTGCCGGGAAGACGGGCAAAGATAAAAACATTATTGATCGAAGATTCGTTCTGGGTATCCAGTTCCTGAGTTGCATCTAAAACAATTTCCCCAAGCTTACGCTCATTTGCAGGGAAAAGTTGAGGAGTAGAGATTTTCACCACCCATACAAATTGAGGCATCTCTTGGATTAAAAAATCACACAGATCCCTTTTTTCCTCATGTCCTTCCCAATCGTTGAGAGATCTCAAGTGTTCAACATATTCGGTGGAGGTCAGAAGTATTCACGGACAGCATGTGCAAACAGTATATATTTTGATGCAGCCTGGCGTGCTAATAGTTTTTTATGGGTATCTTCGAGTGAATGGTAATCCATAAAGCCCTCCCATTCGAGGCAGAACCGTTGAGAAAAAATGCAGGGGGTGGAGGCAGCGGTACCGTTTTCGGGTGCTACCCTATCCCCTGAAAAGGATAGTGTTTATGCCAGCAGTGCCTCTGGGTGCCGGTCTGCAACCCTGAGTAATGCTTGTGCCGGTCCCTTGGGTGTTCGTCTTCCCTGTTCCCACTCCTGGAGAGTACGAACGCTCACCCCGAGTAACCCGGCAAAGGCCGACTGGCTCAGTCCCGTTTTAGCGCGAATGGTTTTCACGTCAGCTGGCAGCTCAACGGTTGTCTGTGTACCTTGTCCCTGCTTAATAGCCTCAATGCCTGCCAGCAGTTCCTGGCCTATATTTCGTTTCATGGTACCATTGCCTCTTTTAATTTTTTCAGGATATGAGCTGGTATATTTTCTGCTTCATTTTTGGCATACATGGTCAGCAGCCATATTTCCCCATCTTCCTGCTGCCAGTAATAAATGACCCGAGTACCGCCACGCTTTCCTCTCCCCTTGACTGCCCAGCGGATTTTTCGCAATCCTCCACTTCCAGGGATTATTTTCCCCTGTTCCGGCCTTGCAGCCAGGGTCCATTGAAAAGCCGCATATTCATCTTCCTCAAGATAATCGTATATCAATTTGGAGAAGATCGGTGCCTCAATGAACACCATACTTCTATTATACGGCATTGACGTATTGCTTGCCATTCTTTTTTTCCCTACCTCAGATTGACTGTTTTGGTCTCTTTACCGGGCCTGGTATTCAGAGTAGATGCAAATAACTTGGTGGCGTCACGGAGTACGTTATCACCTAAATGGGAATATCGGACTGTCATCGCTAATGTCTCATGCCCGAGTAATTCTTTGACGGTGTAGAGCGGTATGCCGGATTCAACAAGCCAGCTTGCAAAAGTGTGACGGAGTACATGGAACGTTACTTTTTGCCGAGGATCTCTAATCCCGTCATTGAGTCCTACCTGATTTACAACACGGGCAAATGTTGAAGAGACCTCATTAATCTGTTCACCTTTCGTGTTTTTAAAAACCAGATCATTGTGGTCTGCCGCCTGTTCTTTTCGGATGGCCAGCATATTAACCCAACTTTGCGAGATTAATTCCCAAAAATCTTGTAAGTACCTGATTGTTCATTAAGCGTTAAATATAGAACAACGGTATATCAATAAGTTAGATGCCGATAACTTTTTGTAGTGCCATACGGTATTCTTTGACCTATGTAACACTTTGATAAAATTTAACAAAACAATTAGAAGCAGTGTCATACTAAAATTTTGACCATCTTAACATGCTGGAATTACGAAATTTGACAAATGAGTTCGCAAAGTTGGGCCAATGAAGCACAACCTGAACCATTTGCTGTACCAAGCCGGCAGGATATATAAAAGAGCATCTGCCTGTTCTCTTTCAGGAACGGTAATGGCCATACAGCGGAAATAACGGATTTCCTGTTCACATCCCCGTGCTGTGTGCAGCGATTGGAAGGTATTGTAACAACACAGCTGTACAATCCGGATATAAAAAAGCCGGGACGAAAAATTTCGTTCCGGCTTTTTTCAGTTATCGGCTGTTAATTCCTTTTAAACATTAATCGTGAAACCACCCCGGCATGGTCGGACGGCCAGAGGTACTCTCCCGGATAATCGGGCAGATTTTCGACCATCTCGGAGGGATCATCACCCACCACCTTACTCCTGACTCTTTTCAAAACCAGATGAGCAGGGGCCAGAAAAACATGGTCAATCCGGGATTCAAGGGTATCATCTGGATTATTGATTTTCTCATCAAAGCCATCGGTGTATCCCTCATTACAGCCGGCTTTATGCCGGTTTGCCTGCAGCAGCCAGGTATCCATATACCCGGCAGCCCCAGCCTGTATATACGGCGGCACATATGAAATAGCAGGGGCCGGTCCGGTTCCATCGGGATCGTACACTCCAGGCACATCTTCGGGCGAGCTATTGAGATCGCCGAGCAGAATAACCGGTACCGGTTCGGGGTCATAGGATGCCAGCTGACCTAAAATTCCTGTCAACTCCTGCATCTGCGCGGACTGAAAAACCCGGAAAGGACTGCCCACCGTACTGCGCACCTCCAGATGGGTATTCACACAGCGAAAGGTCGTGCCGTGAATATCGACATCAACAATGACAAACCCGCGGGTAAAGGTAACGGGGGTGCCGGCGATTTCTATTGCTAAATTATTCTGATAGTTGTCGGTATCGTAAGGCGGTGCCAGGAAAACCTGCCGGGACTCGTACTTTGACTTGACCAGGATCACGTCATGGTCAACCAGACGCACATCTGAAAGGTAATAGGGAGCTCCAGCGCCGGGGTCGGTCATGGGCACCTCCACCTCGGAATTGGTGGTTATATAGGCCGTATAATACAGCCCGTGCGCCTCCAGGGCATCATTGAGCACCGAAAAAAAATCGATAACAAGATCAGTGGCAGGGGTCGAAGACGGAAGAAAAGAATCACCCGGGGTCTGTTTATAATAGGTCGAGACCTCCTGCAGACCAACTACATCCGGATTATTGTCTGCAATTTCATCGGCAATGGCTTCAGCCCGGGCCCAGAAGTTGGTGTAGAGCATGGTATTATACACCTCGGCTACTGCATCCGGGACATCCTCGGGGGGCGCAGTGGCCACCTTGAAAATATCCGCGCCGAGATAGAGGTTGCGGGTCATGACCTTAACCCGTGACGCCTTGTGATGGCCTGCCATCACTGTTGAGAGAGGCGCAATAACGATCAGAATCCCCATCATAAGAACCAGCCATCTGCTCTTCCTGCTCATCGTACATCCTCCTTTAAGATTGTAGGTTATAAGTTGGCGGTCTCATAAAAATTCGATATACAGGTAAGCCTGTACTCCACTCCACGACAACACAGTAGATCGGACTTTTTTACGACGCCATCATAAGTGATAAGTAATTGCTTTCCGACGGTGAAGACCTTTGTCCGGCGTTATTTCTGTATGAATAACCAGTGGCATTATACGTAACAAAACGTATTTTATCCTGTTAGATTAATCTGTTACCTATTAAAAGAAAATGATCACTGTTTACCTGAAAGTCAAGCCTTTTTTCCCAAAGGAGCGGGATCTATGACCGGTTTGTTTGATAGTGCTTATTGTCGGTATTATTACGCTATTTATTCCGAAGATAATCAACTGCTATATCTGTACCGATCGTAACTATATTTGATTATTTACATGATGTTATTACCATTACAGGGCATTCTATAAAAACTAAAAAATATATGAACGAATCAGATTTGAATTCAGATTCAACAGATTAAATTTAATAAAGAAAATTAATTTTATGAAAAATATTTTGACATTAATGAGCGTATCTTTCTTGCTGTTATCTTCTATTGCATTTGCTGAGACTAAAACACTTGAGGTTAATTCCCATGCTTATAACTCAACAACTTCTCAAACAACGAAAGCTAACCCCGCATTGACAGCATGGGGTGATACTTTAAAGCCGGGGATGAAAGCCATTGCGATATCAAGAGACTTGATCAAACTGGGACTCACCCATAATACCAAGGTTCAAATTAAAGGTTTAGAGGGGCATTACCTGGTTTTGGATAAAATGAATAAACGGTGGACTAAAACAATTGATATTTATATGGGGACGGATGTAAAAGCCGCTAAAGCATGGGGCAAGCGTAAAGTAACGATTAGCTGGAATGTTGCTCAAAAGAAAAAATAACGTAACTATTCAAAACCACCGTCCTGTAAAGAGGAAAAATAATAGATCGAAGTCTGCGCTTATCTCCCGATAAAGGAACTCGGGAATGACAGTAGTGGGAAGCGCTCTGATTGGTTGTAATCTAACTGAGTTGCAAGCCTTGTCATCCCCCGGAGTTGTAAACCTCGTCATCCCCGAGTGTTGTTATCGGGGATCCAGAAATTTGTTAATGGCTGAGTTTCATACGTAATCAGGAAAAATTATGCGCCGGAAAGGCTGAAAAAAACGGCAGCATTGGGGCCAAGCGGCAGGTCCAGTAATCCCCATGCCAGAAAAAGCAGCGTCCAGCTGATGAGAAATATGATTGAAAAAGGCAGCATCAGGGAGACCAGCGAGCCGATACCGAAATCCTTCTGATATTTTCGTCCTATCACAATCACAAAAGCAAAAAAAGTCATCAGTGGAGTGATGATATTGGTGCAGGAGTCACCGATACGAAAAAGCATCTGGGTTGCGGCCGGAGTCATACCCACCGTCATCAGGATCGGTACAAAGATGGGGGCCAGAATTGCCCACTTGGCAGAAGCTGATCCCATGAACAGATTGATAATTGCCGACAGTCCGACGAAGCCGACCACCAGTCCGACAGTGCCGACCAGTGTTTCGTGGGGGACCAGATCCAGGAACTCGGCCCCCTGCATGGCAATCAGGACGCCGATGTTGGAGGCGTTGAAATAGGCAACAAACTGGGCCATGAAAAAAACCAGTATGATAAAGCTCGCCATACCACGCATGGATTCTTCCATGGTGAAGACGAGATCTGCACCTTTTTTAATCTTTTTGCAGACAATGCCATAGACAAATCCGGGCAGGAAAAATAAGAAAAAAAGATTGGTCACGATGATGTCGGTGCTGAAAAAAGGTGCATGGGTAATACCTACGCTGCCGAAGCGTTCCTGGATTGCAGCGAATTTATCCGGCGAGAGGGTCGCTGTTGACAGAGAACCAAGCAACGGCAGACTGCTCTCAACCGGTATAACCGTGAGAGCCAGTAACGCAATATAGGCCAGAAGCGTAAAGCCTGCCCAGCGCAGGGCACGGTTTTCATTGTCGGTCAACTCGTCCGGATGGGCATCTATCTCCGCCTCATGGGTTGGCTTGTATTCCCCAAGGCGGGGCGCGACGATTTTATCGACCACCAAGCTGCCGACAACGACGATCATGAAAGTAGAAGCTATGATGAAGTAGTAGTTCATGGTGGCGATGTTCATGGTGGTACCGAAACTGGTCCCCACGAGGGCATCACCGGTCCTGGCCGCTGCCAGGGTAAATCCCCCGAGTAACGGTTCCAACGTGGTAATAACGAGGTTGGCGCTGAAGCCGCCGGACACACCGGCAAATGCCGCTGCCAACCCGGCCAGAGGGTGTCTGCCCATGCCGTAGAATACAATGGCTCCCAGGGGAACCAACACCAGGTAGCCGGCATCGGCGGCAATGTTGGACAGCAGGCCGGCAAGGACTACGACCGGGGTGAGCAGTCGTTCCGGGGTGCTCAGGACCATTTTACGTACGGCCGCAGCAATCAGACCGCTGTGTTCGGCCACACCGATGGCAATCATAATCACCATGACCATGCCGAATGGGGCAAAGTTAATAAAATTGGGCGTTAACCTGTCGGCCAGGTACTGCCAGCCGTTGGCAAAGGTTGCAGTGACCATTCCGGTACGCGGATTCTGAATTTCCACAGGACCCTGGCCGATAAGGTTGTTGATGGGAAAGGTTCCGGTTGGGGTCTCGACCACTATACCTAAGGCGGAAAGGAGTGCCGTACAGCTTAAAAGTATGAGCACCAGCCAGATAAACATGATGGTTGGATGTGGCAGCCTGTTACCAACTCCCTCGACGATATCGAGAAAGCGCTGCATCATGCTTTTTTTAGAAACATTCATTTGTTTGTGACTTTTTTGTGTGAGGTTTTCAGGAAACAGCAACGGCCTTCGGACAGGAGTATTCTACCTCTGCAGGCATAAGTTCGCATTAATGTAATGACTATCCTCTATAATTCCAAGTAGTTTGTAACTTCCGCCGGATTTCGGTCATGATTTTATTACTGCCGATATTGCGCTTCAGCTCTTTGAAAAACCTCTTGGTTTGCCGGCTATATTAAGATTTCAAAGGGTCTTGATCTGTCTCTTTTTTCTCTTTTTCCTGGATGGGAATGGGGTTTCGCTGTTCATCTATAGC
>WFRY01000050.1 GCA_015486315.1 Desulfobulbaceae bacterium | reverse complement strand
GTATTCCAGATAGCTGGTCGATTTTTCCTGCCCATTTCAGGCTGTTTTGCATCGGTGTCGACGGATTCGGAGAACGTCTCTGCCAACGTAAGCGCTCCATGAACACCCTGCTGCACGCGCTCAAGTCCCCAGATATACAGGGGTATTATCGGGGGCCGTAACTGTTCAGCTGCACCCCATCTTGCGGCGATCAGGCCGCCTCACATAGACGGGCTATAGTTCGTTGGCCTGCTTGCCGCAGGTAAGCTACGACTCCGAGATGGGGTGCAGCTGAACAGTTACGGCCCCCGATAATACCCCTGTATATCTGGGGACTTGAGCGCGTGCAGCAGGGCGTTCATGGAGCGCTTACGTTGGCAGAGACGTTCTCCGAATCCGTCGACACCGATGCAAAACAGCCTGAAATGGGCAGGAAAAACCGACCAGCTATCTGGAATACCGTTCCAGGGCCCTCTTGGTAAAATATGATTTGCTCACCTCCCCGTCAAACACGGCACCGGAGATCTCAATACGGGTCTCATTTCCGACCTTTTCCGGCGCCCTGGGCTGCATCAGCCACCTGGTCGGGTAATACCTGTCACCAAATGATCGGACGTCTGTATAACTCAGTTCACGGATGAGCATATTTTCCTCATCATAGTAGCGAACCGTGGTCGGCAGTACATATGTTTTTGATACTGCCATAACTATCCTGCCCCAGACCACGGCTGCCTCCTCTCTTGGAATCAGCTCCAGGGAATACTCCCTGTCGTCTTCCGTCAGCAGCCGGGCACTGTAATCTTCGCTGATCGAACTTTCCCGAACCAGGTCATCATTGGTAAAATCGCTTCCCATCCAGCTCTGCAGCATCATGGAGGCAGGGATCTTGATGGTCTTTTCTATGCGGGGGACGTACTGCCACATGGCATTGTCTACCTTTAAAAAGGTGATGCCCTTGTCCTTGCCCGGGTAGAGAATCTTGATAAAGGATTTTTCCCTGCCGATGGAATAACTCTTCATCTTCATGGTCCGCTCGCTGCGTCTGTTCTTCACGACCATCGTCAACTCCATGACTGCTGTCCTGCCGTTCAGATTCTGCTCGACCTGCTGAACAATGGTATCGGCATCAACGGCAAGAACCGGCCCCGGCAGGGCAAACACAACTGCCCACAGCAAAACGGGAAAAAAGGGCTGCAGCAAAGATTTGATCAAGAGGGTAAACATGGCTGGAACCTCCCGGCCTGTTTTGTTGAACTGCGCCGGAAAAACCGGACTCATCCGGCTCTTAAGACTCAGGAAACGCTGCGGTAGTCGGCAAACTTTACCATCACCTCGGCCATCTGCTCCCGATCGAGCAGCAACGGCTCACCAACCTGCAGCGTCTGACAGTAGACCCGGGCCAGGTTTTCCACTTCAACCGCCAGCTCAAGCACCTTGGCCAGGCTGCCGGAATAACAGATCATCCCGTGATGGGACATGAGACAGGCCGTACGCTCTGCCAGGGCCAGACAGACGTTGTCCGACAACTCTCTGCTGCCGAACAGGGCATAGGGGGCGCAGGGGATGGAATCACCACCGGCCAGGGCGACCATGTAATGAAAGGGCGGGATTTCCCTGTCCAGGCAGGCCAGGGTGGTACACCAGGGGGAATGGGCATGCAGGACGGCACAGGCTTCGGGATGGGCCCTGTAGATTTCGAGATGAAAACCCCACTCCGATGATGGCCTGCGACGACCGGAAAAAACACCGTCCATATCTAAACGGACTATATCTTCCGGACAGCAACGATCATAGGAGAGAGCCGAAGGAGTGATCAGGATATGATCTCCATGACGTGCACTCAGGTTACCCGAGGCTCCCTGGTTCAGGCCCAGGCTGTTCATGGAAAGGGCAGTGGTGAGCAGTTCCCGGCGCAGGGTCAGTTCAAGCATCAGCGATGTTCCGGAAACAGGGAGAGCAAGCCATCGCGGCTTGCCGGGCAGGTACCGCGCTCGGTGATCAACCCGGTTATCAGTCGGGCCGGGGTGACATCAAAGGCCGGATTGGCGGCCCGGGTCTGGTCCGGGGCAATGCGGACCTGGTGTATTACCCCATCCATCCCCTTGCCTGAAACCAGCAGGACTTCATCCTCCGCCCGCTCTTCAATGGGGATTTCAGTACCGTTTCCCGAGGTCCAGTCAATGGTGGAAGACGGCAAGGCCACATAAAAGGGAACAGCGTTATCCATTGCAGCCAGGGCCTTCAGATAGGTTCCGATCTTGTTGCACACATCACCGTTGGCTGCAGTTCGATCCGTCCCCACGATACAGAGATCGACCTTACCGTGCTGCATGAGATGACCACCTGCATTGTCGACGATAAGATGATGGTCAATGCCTGCCGCTGCCAGTTCCCAGGCAGTCAGATGAGCACCCTGGTTACGGGGACGGGTTTCATCCACCCAGACATGGACGGGAATACCGGCCTCATGGGCCTTGAAAATCGGAGCAAGCGCGGTTCCCCAGTCCACCGTTGCCAGCCAGCCGGCATTGCAATGGGTCAGAATGTTTACCGGTTGCCCATCATCTTTTCTGCACTTCTCAATGAGCTGCATCCCATGGGTTCCCAGGGATTCGTTAACCTGCACATCCTCATCACAGATCATTGCCGCCTCTGCATAGGCTCGGGCAAGCCGCTGCCCCAGAGGTAATGGCGCAATAACCGTCCGCATCTTCTCCACGGCCCATCGCAGGTTAACGGCCGTGGGCCGTGCCTGAATCAGTTTGGCACAGACCTCATCCAGGCGGGTGTCGGAGCAGTCCGCGACCAGACCAAGGCATACCCCGTAGGCGGCAGTAGCACCGATCAACGGTGCACCGCGCACCAGCATGTCACTGATGGCCAGAACTGCATCATCTACAGTGACCAGACTTTGGGTTACAAACTGATGGGGCAGCTTTGTCTGGTCTATAATTCCAACCCGACGACCATCATCTTCCAGCCAGATACACCGATATGCCTGTCCGTTAACCTGCATCGTTAAAAAATAATTAAATTTTTAATTGTTTGGATGGGGAATCAGCTCCGGGGTCCAGAAAATAACGCCCCGTTCAACGGCCTCATTCCAAAACGCCTCTCCATCCCATTCTCTGACCTGATCATAGTAACCTGCATGCATAACCTTCAGAGTAATTTTCACTCCCTCAGCGTCATCCTCGCTAATATTACGAACACCACGAATCGGTGTATGACCGAGATAAATCCAGTCACTGGAATTTGCCCGTTCAGGCCCGCTTACGTTCATTACAACATGCGATCCCTCTGGTTCGGAATTAATCTTGAACTGCACATTCTGAGTCTTTGAAGAGCACCCCGTTGCAGTAACAAGAAGCAGGCCGACAGCCACCAGCAGGACTGCCCGCGAAATGGCATAAACCATATTATTTCCTGTTCTCATAATTATTTCCTCTTGGAAAGTTCAACTGTAACCGGCTGCGGTTCTACAGCGGCCGCTTCACGGCTGTCGTGGCGGGTGTTGACCCAGAATGAAGTAATCTCGTTCTGGTATCCTTTTTTGCTGAACTCAACCGTGACGTATTCCGGCTTTGCATCCTCACCCTGCCAGGTAACAAGAATCGGCGTCATTCCAAGAGTGGCATCATCTTTCAGATTCACAACCTCCGCCCCTTCGGGTATGGTGGAAAATTTTACCACACCATACGTCGTCTTACTGCCACAACCCATTAACTGAACTGCTGCCCCGAAAACCAACAGATACATTGCCCATTTTAACCATTGCCTGCCTGCAACCATTTTTACCTCACTGATGTCTTAGTATTATCTGTACATTATTTTTCATTCACTATAAACCAGTATACACGTAAACGCTTCATTAACGACACTCTTAACCTGATAACACCTCGGAATGTAAGCGTTTCAGAAACGCCCTGCTGTGCGTGATCGAGACACCCGATAATAGCCCTGTATATCGGGGGACTTAAGCGCATGCAACAGGGTGCTCATGAAGCGCCTACGTATACACCGGGATGAGATGAACACGTTAAGAAAACCATAAATTCAGGATGTTGTACATGTTACACCCCTTCAAGGCAAGAAAAAACAGAGTAGACCTGCTGGACAAAACGATCTGTACGTTGGTATAATTACCGGAAGTACAATAAAATAAAGGAGACATTACGAATTTTCCAACCCATAAAAACGTAACTCTGCAGATATGTCTCATATTCGATCGTATGGAGTTTGCGAAACGCACTTTTACCAATCGATTAACAACAAATCACAGTACTCATACATGTCGTCACGGTTCAATCATACAGGTTTAACTTCATACTCCGGAGTATTATTTTGAAAAAAATATTCAATCTGCTCTCATCAATTTTCCGTTTCGCCTGGAAATTCATGATCACCAGTGCCACCATTATCAGCGGTATCTTTCTACTCTCAGGCATTGCCTTGATACTGTTTCTGCTCTTCTATCAGCCGATAACGGAAATACCGGACGGGGCAGCCCTGGTGCTGGCACCCAGAGGAAATATTGTAGAACAGAAATCCCCTCTTGACCCTATGTCCAGGATGATAAACAACATGACCGGGGCTCCGATCCACAAGGAACTTCGCCTGCAGGATATCATTGAGGGCATCCGGGCCGCAGCAAAAGATGATCGAATCAAACTGCTTGTCCTGGCCCCGGACCACATAAACCGGGCAAGTCTCAACCAGCTGCGGGACATCGGCAGGGAGATTGAGCAGTTTAAAAAAAGCGACAAGATGGTTATCTCTGTCGGCGACAACTTCAACCAGGGCCAATACTATCTTGCATCGTGGGGTGACAAGATCTTTTTAAACCCCATGGGCGAAGTCAACCTGCGGGGTTTTGGCGTCTTTCGTCTCTACATGCGTGACCTGCTGGATAAACTGGCTGTCAACTTCCATATCTTCAGGGTCGGCAGCTTTAAGTCAGCCCTGGAACCGTTTATTCGAAACGATATGTCTCCGGCGGCAAAAGAAGCAAATCAACAATGGCTGACCAGCCTGTGGAACCAGTTCAGCAGCGATATTGCAGACAACCGGGGAATCCCTGTCCGGGCAGTAAACAACGCCGTCAACAAACTGGCCGACAACATGCGGCTTGCAGGCGGCAACTCCGGTCAGATGGCATTAAACAACGGCTTCATAGACGCGCTGAAAACCAGGTCTGAAATTCGCAAATACCTGATCAAGCTTGCCGGCAGCAACAGGGACGGCACAAATTTTAAGCAGATCAACTTCAGTGATTACCTGACAACCATCACTCCGGCATACTCTACACCGGCTAACGGGAAAGAGAAAGAGGACAGGGTCGGTATTATCGTTGCCCGGGGAAACATTGTTTACGGCGAAGCGGCTGTCGGCCAGATTGGTTCCGAGGACTTGACTAAACAGATCCGGCAGGCCCGAAACAACAAACATATTAAAGCTCTGGTCCTGCGGGTGGACAGCGGCGGCGGCAGTGCCTTTGCCTCGGAGCTCATTCGCCGGGAGCTGCTCCTCACTAAGAAGGCAGGAAAACCTGTGGTTATCTCCATGGGTTCCATGGCTGCATCCGGAGCCTACTGGATCGCTGCTGATGCCGACAAAATCTTTGCCTCCCCCACCACCCTGACCGGATCCATCGGCATTTTCGGTGCCTTACCCACCTTTGAAAACACACTGGCCAAGCTGGGCGTATTCAATGACGGAACAGGCACCACCACCCTTGCAGGCGCCGGTAACCCAACACGACCGCTGCCGGAAAATTTCAGCGCCGCAATGCAGACCCGAGTTGAAAGGGGGTATCGTAAATTTATACATATTGTTGCCACGGGCAGAGACATGAAACCGGCCGAGGTGGAAAAAATTGCCGAAGGCAGGGTCTGGGATGGAGCAACCGCCCTTAAAATCGGTCTGGTCGATAAGATGGGAACACTGGAAGATGCCGTATCAGCTGCTGCAGAGCTTGCCGGATTATCAACGGAAAAGGGAATATATCTTCGGGGTACGGAAAGCCCGGCTCAGATGATCCTGAAAAGTATTGGTATAGCAGAATCAGCCGTCTCCATAAACAGGTCTTCTGTCAGCAAAATAACCGACAGGCTGATACATCAGGTTGCACCGTATTTTAATTTTCCGGCAGCCGCCGACCCGCAGCATATATACGCCCACTGCCTGTTACCTGGTTCCGCAACCACTTTTTCTCTGGACTGAAAGCAAATAAAGTATAATACATATGTGGGACTTGCCTACTTTTCCAATAACCTTTTAAATTATTTCAGGAGTCATGATGCATTTTAAATCTCTGCTCTTTGCGGTACTGACAACAATACTGCTCACCGCTCCCCCTACCTGGGCGACAGCCCCGATGATTGTATCCGGCAACCCGGATTCACCACCGATATCCTGGGATAAAAACGGCAAACTCATGGGCGTCGGCCCGGAACTGGCAACAAAGATTCTCTCTGAGCTCAAGGTTCCCCTGTCATTGCAGGTTGCCGGCAGCTGGCAGCAGGTTCAGGACAAGACCAGAGACGGTGCTGTTGACATGATCGTTGCCGCCTATAAAAACAAGGAACGTCAGGCCTACATGGACTACTCCATTCCCTTCATGGAGAGCCCGGTGGTCATTGTGGTGAAAAAAGGGAGTTCGTTTCCCTTTTCCTCCTGGAAATCTCTTGTCGGCAAAAAAGGTGTCGCTCACAGCGGAGAGAGCTTTGGAGAAAAACTTGATGCCTTTATCAAGTCGGACCTGAATGTCGACTATCTGCCCTATGAACGTGCCTTTCAGATGCTTGCTGAAGATACTGCCGATTATCTGATCATTGATCTGTTCCCGGCAATTATCTACTCCAAACTCCTCAATGCCGAGGATAAGGTCGAATTCTTTGACACCCCTGCCTCAATCCAGCACTTTCATATAACCATTTCAAAAAAATCTCCCTATCTCAAGCTGCTGCCGGAAATTAATAAAAAATTAAAACAGCTGCAGGAGCAGAAATACATTAAAAAACTGATTGTTGAACAGTACAAACAGTGGAACCGGTCCTTTCAGGAACGGCAGCGTTTTTTTGCCAGACAAAAGGCCATGGCAAACCAGGAGCAGACCAGGTTTAACGCCGGTGACCGCGACAGAGGGCTTGATAATCTTGCCCGCTTTATAGAACGTGACATGCCCTACATGGAGGGTTCAAACTTTCATTAATTCAAGGAACAGACTTTAATCTTTGATCCGTCTTTCCCGCTGCTGCCGTTTCCCGGACACTGAAACGGCAGCAGACTTTTATTAAAATCCCCCGCCCCGCAGTCCTGATCCTCTATCATTCATGACCCTTTCAGATACCATGACAATGCTCTGGCACCAGCTTGGCTGGCCCCTGCTCAGGCTGCTGATCTTTATCTCCATCGGCCTGCTCGTGGCCAACTTCATCGAAGCCCTCAACTGGACCAGAAAGATGGCCGTAGTCGCACGGCCTTTGACCAGGTTCGGGCACCTGTCAGCCATCACCGGGGCCTCCTTTTCCATGGCTTTTTTTTCCGGAGTGGCGGCCAACACCATGCTGGCCGAGGCCTATGAAAAACAGAAGATCAGCAAAAGGGAACTGGTACTTGCCAACCTGTTTAACAGCCTGCCCACCTATTTTCTCCACCTGCCCACCACCTTTTTCATTACCGCCCCCCTGATCAAGGGTGCAGCGGTCATCTACATCGGATTGACCTTTGGGGCAGCCATTCTGCGAACCCTGGCCATAACCCTTCTCAGCCATTTCCTGCTGCCTGAACAACCAATAACCGACCAGCAACCGGAGAAAACCGAAAAAAAGGAACTGCTCACGGCCTGGCAGCGGACCATGAAACGATTTCAACGGCGAATCCGCAAGATTATCCGTTTCACCGTTCCCATCTACATCCTTTTTTTCTTCCTGGCCCGGGCCGGCATGTTTACGGTTCTGGAAAACTTCATGGCAGCCCATCTCTCTTTTCTTTCCTGGCTCTCTCCCAAGGCAATGTCCATCATAGCCCTGCAGGTGGCAGCCGAATTTACAGCAGGCCTGGCAGCGGCAGGTGCCCTGCTCCAGGACGGCAGCATGGATTACAACCAGGTGGTTCTGGCCCTGCTGGTCGGTAATGTCCTCTCCTCACCCATCCGGGCCATGCGACACCAGTTCCCCTACTATGCAGGAATCTTCAAACCACGCCTTGCCATGCAGTTGATCGTCTTCAGCCAGAGTTTTCGTACCATATCCATCGCACTGGTCGCCCTGCTCTATTACCTGGCGACCGTCTGACTGGCCGCTCCTTTTTTGCTTCTCCTTTTTCCTGGTATATCGTATCATTAATCAAAGATTCCGTAATTTTTCAGCACTTGATGCTCCCCGGAAAAATTACATATCCACCTGATCTCCTTACGAGGTACACATTATGGAAAAAAAGATTCTGGTTGCCGTTGATGGTTCCGTGTACAGCTCCAACAGTCTTGATTACCTGATCCGGTTGTTTAAAAATGATGCAAATCTCAAAAT
>WFRY01000049.1 GCA_015486315.1 Desulfobulbaceae bacterium | reverse complement strand
AGCACCTCACGGAGTCTACGCTTACCTGTTCATTTAAGACCGCTAAGCGTACTTATCTACTTGAGCAGGTTTAAATGGGCGAAGAGGTAAGCGCAGACTCCGAATCTAAGGCACTCCTGAACAGTTACAGGATGGTGGTTTTGCAAGTTTTCCGCACCCACCTGAATAGTTATAATTTTATTTTATAGAGAGAATGGGAACAACACTTGAGGCGCTGGTCCAGGACCATGCAGACGACCTGACAGAGCTGCAGCAGAAAATAGGGTACACCTTTAAGGATATCAATCTGCTGCAGCTTTCCCTGGTGCACAGCTCTTTTGCCTTTGAACGGCTGGATTGTCGTCGTCATAACGAGACCCAGGAGTTTTTGGGGGACGCAGTACTGGACTTGACCGTAGGGTACATCCTTTTTTCCCGTTTTCCTGAACTGCGTGAAGGCAAGTTGACCCGGATTCGTTCGGCCCTGGTCAACGAGGCCGGACTTGCCGGGATGGCCAGGGCCATTGACCTGGGAAAATACCTGCTTCTTGGACGGGGGGAAGACGCCTCCCTGGGCCGGGAAAAGTCTTCTATTCTCTCCTGTGCCTACGAGGCCATGGTGGGTGCCATGTTTCTTGACGGCGGGTATGATATTGTCCAGGATTATGTCCGGCAGACGTTCGGTCCCCTGATTGAACAGGGCGGTGACCTGTTGACATCAGCAGATGCCAAGAGCGGCCTGCAGGAGCTGCTGCAGGAACGGTATAACGAAGGACCTAAATATGTCCTGGATGCCGAAGACGGACCGGCCCATGCCCGTATTTTTACAGTGTCTGTTCTGTTTCGTGATCAGGTTTTCGGTTCCGGCCGCGCCTCTAATAAAAAAGAGGCTGAACAGCAGGCTGCCCGGGCCGCCCTTGATTTTCTGAACATAGAAGAGATGAAAAACAGCTGAAATGGTTCTGGTTATCCCCATCTTTATTCCCCATGAGGGATGTCCCCACTGCTGCGTGTTCTGCAATCAGCGCCGGATCAGCGGGTTTAAAGAAAGGCCGGTCAGTGCAGCGGATGTGCAGGCCACTATTCAACTCTGGCTTGGTCGTGAGAAATCTGCTGAGCGCCGGGTTCAGGTAGCCTTTTACGGCGGCAGCTTTACCGGCTTGCCCGAAAAAAGGCAGCAGGAACTGCTTGACGCTGTGGCCCCTTTTGTGGAGCAGGGCAGGGTACAGGCCATTCGTCTTTCAACCCGGCCCGATTATATTGACGCCGGAATCGTAACCTTTTTGCAGGCCAACCATGTTTCCATTGTCGAGCTTGGTGTTCAGTCAATGGATGACGGGGTGTTGAGGGCTTCCGGTCGAGGGCATACGGCAGCTGATGTTGAACAGGCGGTTACCGTACTCCGGGATTCCGGTATGGAAATCGGTATTCAACTGATGCTTGGTCTACCCGGAGAAACCCGCAGGGATTTGCTGAAGACGGTGGGCCGGGTTATTGCCCTGCGGCCTGATTTTGTTCGTATCTATCCGGTGCTGGTGGTAAAGAACAGCGAACTTGCCTGCCTGTATGAACAGGGAAAGTATCAGCCGATCAGCCTGGATAAGGCCGTTGTCCTGGCGGCCTGGATGAAGAAATGTTTTGACCAGGCAGCCATCCGGGTGGTACGGATGGGCCTGCAGGCCGGGACTGAACTTGAAGAGTCACTGCTTGCCGGCCCATGGCACCCGGCCTTTGGTGAACTGGTTAAATCCCGGCTCATGCTGCAGCAAACAAGAAAACTGCTTGCCGGTGTACAGCCGGGCAATAAAACAATACTGTCAATTTCCCCCAGAGATCAATCCGTATTTCGGGGGATGAAATCACAAAACATGGTAAGATTACAAGAAATGGGACTGTCTGACAGCTTTACCCTTACAACAGATCCGGATCAGCAGCGAAACACGGTCATCTTGAAATCCGACACCTGAAACCTTATACCTTTTTTTCAGCTTCATGCTCAGTATTAACAATCTCAGTCTCCAGTACGGATTCAAACATATTTTTCGTAATGTTTCCGCCCAGGTTCATGACGGTGACCGTATTGGTCTGGCCGGAGTAAACGGTACCGGCAAATCCACCCTGCTTAAAATCATGTGCGGTGAACTGGAGACGGATACCGGAGTAGTCACCCGTGCATCCTGGTTTACAGTGGCCTATCTTCCCCAGGAGATAACCATAGATCTGGGCAGCCGTTCCCTGTTTGATGAGGCTGAATCCGCTTTTGATGAGGCCCTGGCCCATCAGCAGGAGTTTGACGAAATAGGCGTTCAGCTTGCCACCCTGGATGAAGGCAGTCCGGAGCTTGCCGGACTGCTTAAACGCCAGGGCGAACTGCAGCATCTGCTGGAAGGGCATGATATCTTCCGGATTCGACCGGCAATCGAACGTATCCTGTTCGGTCTTGGATTTTCCAGGGCTGATCTGGAGCGGCCGGTTTCTGATTTTTCCGGTGGCTGGATCATGCGTCTGCTGCTTGCCAAGTTGCTTTTGCAGAAACCTTCGCTGCTGCTGCTTGATGAGCCCACCAACCATCTTGATCTGGACTCCCTCACCTGGATGGAGGATTTTCTGGTTCAGTACCAGGGGGCCATGGTGATCATCTCTCATGACCGGGCCTTTCTTGACCGGGTCACCTCCAAAACCTGGGAACTCAGCCTGGGACGTCTGACCAGTTATAAGGGCAACTACTCCCATTATCTGGTGGAAAAGGCGCAGCGCATGGAGCTTGAACGGGCCGCCTATGATAATCAGCAGGCCATGATCAAGCAGACAGAACGCTTTATCACCCGTTTTCGGGCCAAATCCACCAAGGCCAAGCAGGTGCAGAGCCGGGCCAAGCAACTGGAAAAACTGGAGCGGATAGAGCTTGCGGAAACAGAGCGGACCATCCACTTTTCTTTTCCGCCCGCAGCATCTTCCGGCCGGGATGTTCTGCAGCTGAAGGGGGTCAATAAAGAATTTGACGGCAAGCAAGTCTTTAAGGATGTGACCTTTGACCTGCAGCGAGGGGATAAACTTGCTGTTGTCGGGGTGAACGGTGCCGGGAAAACCACCCTGCTCAAGATAATGGCAGGCCTGGAACCGGCAGAGGGAACAATCCGCCTGGGCCATAATGTTATTCTCACCTATTTTGGCCAGCACCAGGCCCAGGAGCTGAGTGGTGAGCTCAATGTTTTGGACACGGTCTACCATGCGGCCGAGGATATGACCGTGACCAGGGTGCGTTCCCTGCTCGGTGCCTTCCTGTTTACCGGTGATGAGGTGGAAAAGAAGGTGCAGGTGTTGTCAGGCGGAGAAAAGAGCAGGGTGGCATTGGCGAGAATGCTGATCAAACCGGCTAACCTGATGCTCCTTGATGAGCCCACCAACCATCTTGATATTACTTCGCAGGAGGTCCTGCAGGAGGCCATGGCCCAGTATGAGGGGACCATTATCGTGGTCTCTCATAACCGTTTTTTCGTTAACTCTTTTGTCAACAAGGTGCTGGAGATCAGGGATGGTCGGGCAACCATGTACCTGGGCAATATAGACGATTATCTTGAAGCCGGAAAACAGCAGAAAAATGCCGCTGCAGACCGGAAAGCAGCACAAGTTCAGGTAAAGGATACCGAAGCGGACAGCGGTGACCGCAAGGCCCAGCGCCGGGAACGGGCGCAGAAACGGCAGCAGTTGAGCGGACGGCTTAAGCCCTGGAAAAGGCAGGTGGCTGAGGCGGAAAAGCAGATAGAACCTCTTGAACAGCGACAGGGTGAACTGGAAACCGTGATGGCGGATCCTGATCTGTACGCAGATCAGCAACGCTGGTCGGCAACCAGTAAGGAGTATAACGATGTCAAATGCCGCCTGGAACGCCAGTACGAAATATGGGAACAGGCCCAGGAAAAGATAGAAGATATTGAGGCCGGGGTCTGAAACAGGTCCTGGAACTGCAACCCCATACTTGCCGGCAAGATGTATCGTGCAGTACACAGGCGGGCAGAAAGAGCATTAATAGATGAATACCGGCTTTTTTTATGGCAGAAGAAATCCCCGACGATATTAAAAGAGATCTGGAGCGGGCCGGTAGTCTGCATCAGCGTACCGCCTCAGACTATGAAAAATGCGTGGAGTTTAACAAGCTGATGTCGAATCTGCTGGCAAGACTTGAAGACGCAGACTGCTTCAGGACTGCAGATAAGGTCATGGGGATACTGCTTGACTGCAACCCCAGGGAAGGCTGTCACTGCGATAACTCCACCCGGATCGGAGAAAAGATGAAAAGTCCGCTGTTTTCCGGCACGTCTTGATGTTTCTTGATCACGTACAGCAGGGCGTTTCTGAAACGCCTATATTCCGAGGTGTTATCATGTCAAGAGTGCAGTTAATGAAACGCTTACGTTTTTTGTTACTGAAAAATAATGGATTAGTGATTTTTGTGTAACCATTATGCTGGAAAGGAAAGGGATCAGAGCCTTTATGTTTTCGTGGTACGTTTTAAAATTTTCAGGAGTAAGATAGATGAAAAAAATAATTATTATCATTTTGCTGCTTGCCGGCGCAGCCGGGGCGGCATTCTATTTCACCAGTTCAACCAGCCCGGTCTCCAGTGATTATTATTATGCCGACTACCTGCCGCAGGATACATTAGCCACGGTCAGTTTACTTGATCTGAAAGGACTGACGGACAGTTTTCCGGCATCAACTCTCGGCAGGTTCCTGGCTAAACCGACCATACACGGGATTTTGACCGAGCTTAGTGCAAAGCCTGAGGCTGTCACTGAATATGATAAAATCTATGACGGGCTTGCCGGTGTGATGACCAATCCTGCTTTCCGGCAGATTTTTGGCGATGACGCAGTGGTGGCGATCCTTTCTCCTGATACCGCCCGTCTGCAGCATGAACCTGAGCAGGAGATACTGAAATCTATTTTGATTTTCGGTACCTCTTCCGTGTCCGGTGCGTTGGACAGTTTTGCCCGTCTGGTGATGAGCAAAAGTGTTGTGAAGGAAAGCGTGGACGGTCTGGATATTACCAGGATTCAGTTGGATGAAAACGAGGTTATGTACGGATACTCTGAAAACGGAGTTCTGATTCTGGCTTATGATCCAGGCAATATTGTTGCTGCTGTGCAACGGAAACCGGCTGGAAACAGCCTTCAGGAAGCCGCCTTTTTTAAGGCCGTCAAAAAAGTCTGGGCGCAGTCGGCCGGAGGACGTGAGTATGCCAGAACCTATGTTGATCTTGCAGCCGTCCGGACAGTACTGAATAACTCAAATGATGAAGAGGGTAAAAAAGTTGCCGAGTATTTACAGGGATTTGAAGGGGTAGGTTCCATCATCTTTGACCGTCAGGGGGAACTGCATATAACCAGCCGGATGAATTATGATTTTGCGGCACTGAATACTCTGGTTAAAAAGCAATACCAGGCCGTATCAAAGGAAAATCTTTCTCTTGATCTGCTTACCCCGGAGGCACTTGTCTATTACTGGGGCTCTCTTATTGACAAGGAGTATATCAAGGGATTGCTCTCTGCCACCGATGATGAGCAGTATAAGAAACTGGATGCCGTGGTGCAGCGTGAACTTGGTCTGTCACTGGATGAGGCAATTGCCGCCGTAGGTCCGCAGACCGGACTGGTTGTCAATGAGATCGTTAACACCGGCCTGTTTCCCCTGCCCAAGGTTGTTCTGTATCTGCAGATCCGGGATCATGCTGTTGCACTGAAGATAGTGGACAGGCTGCGTAAAGATATTGCAGATCGTGGTTTTGCGGCCGAACAGAGTGAAGAGGTAAACGGTCATACCATCTATTACTGGTCCATACTGCCCGGCGAGGCAACACAGCCTGCACTTGTTTTGACCGATAACATGATCTATGCGGCAAATGGAAAATCGACTCTGGCAGCACTTGTCGGTCAGGATTCAACTCCAGGAGCCTTGCCCGGGCCCATGGCTGAAGTTCTGGGCAAAGACCTGGTACAGGATATTACAACAAGTAATTATACCACCTTTGTTATGCGTCCTGAGCGTCTGGCAACGGATGTCAAGGATGCTGCAGACTGGCTTGCCGGAATACTGGCGGCAAGCAACGGCCTTTCTGCGGAGAAGTTGAAACAGGAAATCCTCAAGTTGATGCATTCTGTTGATGTTGTTACAGCCACCAGTAATATCCAAAAGGATTTTGCAGTTTCAAGTCTTGTGTTGAAGCTGCACCCTCCCGAGGCAGCAAAATAACAGGCTGTTATCATATGGATACTTCGACAGCGAAACAGCAGGGTGTCAGGCCGGGCTTTGATCGGCGGATGACAAAAGAAGAAATAAACAATTTTCCGGTCAGGAAATGGCAAGGCCCCATCCAGGTCATTCGTTCCCATGGGGATGTGGCCGAAGCCGTGAAAGAGCTTGGCCGGGAAACAGTTTTGGGGTTTGATACCGAAACACGACCGGCCTTTAAAAAAGGACAGAAGTATTCTCCATCCCTCCTGCAGCTCGCAGGTGAAAAAAACGTTTATCTGTTCCAGCTGCGTCATGTCGGCCTGCAGGAACCGTTGATTTCCATCCTGGCAGATCCCGGCATTGTCAAGTCCGGAGTTTCACTTTCCTATGACCTTCGGGAGTTGAAAACAATGATGTCCTTTTCTCAGGCAGGCTTTGTCGGACTGGGAAAGATGTCGAAAGATAAAGGAATTAAAAACCACGGACTGCGGGGGCTTGCAGCAGTTATCCTGAAGATGCGCATTTCGAAATCAGCCCAGACAAGCAACTGGGCCCGGGATGAGCTGACGCAGTCCCAGATACGCTATGCCGCCACCGATGCCTGGGTTGGCCGGGAGTTGTTTTTGCGGTTGCAGCAGATGTAATAAAAGATTCTACGCTTTATCTGTTGCAGCCGGCAGATTTGCTGCAGCCATGTTGATCAGGGCGTGGCCCCTGAAATAATTGCCGGTAGAACCAGCCATAAGATGTTGCTTTTCTTGAAAATGGAGTTTGTGGTAGGCCAGAACCCGGCATGGTTGCTATAGGTTGTTGAACTTGAAATACCTATCGGGGAAGGCTGGCCAAGGGTGGATTGCAGTTTGTAGCTTGTCGACTGGAGTGTTCCACCGCCGCTGCTTAATACATCCGAGCTGATACTATAACTCGCACTTGACATTCCTCCGGCAAAGGATGTTACGCAGGACAGGCAGAGTGCCGACAGGAAGCACCATGTCAGGAGCATTGCTTTAATGCTTGTGGATTTCATCGTTCCCCCCTGAAGTCAATAGTGACCGGTTAGAAAATTGTAAAGTAGATTTACACAATAATTATATATTGGAATTATCTTACCTGCACGACATTTTTCGGCCAACCTTGATTTTGTCATCCGGTCGGCCGTATCGCCGTACGAAATCCTCTCCTTGCAAGAGACATCACTGGAGCCCGGATTGCTACCCGTATCAGGTAAAGGTCAAACGGTTAAATCCACCTTTTTCATACCAGGGCCTGGAGGCGTCAATGCCGACCAGTTCAAAGAGGAGAATCTCCAGAATGAGATATACCTTGGTGTTTTTGCGGATACAGGCTGTCAGGGTTTCACCGTGATGGCCCATGGCTGCATGAAGATGTATGAGCGGTTGATCCCCGTCCCGGTGTATTGATCCGCTACCCACCACTTCATGGGCCCCATCCAGCTCACGCCAGACAGGGTCCGGAGGCATGACCGGTTCCCTGGGCCCCGTCACCACGCCGGCCCGGGCGATACCTCCGATGATCTGGAACCAGCCGCTGCGGATATTTTCCCGCATAATAACGTCCTTCAGCCCCTCCAGTACATCTTCGCCATGGTCGAAGCGAATGGTCAGTACCCGCCCGATGGAACCTGTTCTGTAGTCCATGATATTTTATCCAGTTGTGCAGATTCTAATGTTCACTGTTTCCGCTGGAGCCAGTAAAGGGTAGATAATGCCTGTCCGAAAGGCCATTTATGAGCCCGTTGATTTAATGTATTTGCGCCCGATCTCTGTGTTATACGAAAAAATTTATCCTCGGAATATCAGCTATATGCCTGCGGTAAATTTTTTCGTATGCCTTGATCTCGAACGAAAATCCTATTAAATCAACAGACTCATT
>WFRY01000048.1 GCA_015486315.1 Desulfobulbaceae bacterium | reverse complement strand
GGATCATTTCAAGACCCATGCCAAGGATCATCACTCACGGCGCGGCCTGTTGAAAATGGTTGGTCAGCGGCGCAGTCTGCTGAAATATCTACAGCATAAGGATATTAACCGCTATCGTGCCCTGATTCAGGAACTCGGTATCCGTAAGTAAGAATAACGCTAAAGAACTATATTTTCTTATTTTCCGTCATCCCGGCCTTCGCGGGGATGACGGATTCCGGATTTAAAAAATAACTGAAATCTTTGGCTTGTGCCGAAGTAAAAGTCTGGTTTTGCGCAGATGACTGTGTCCGGATGTCCGGCAATGGGGCCGCGTTCGGGCAGCTGGTTGTATAACCGGCAGGCGTTTAGTTGAAGGTCAGCAAGGCGGAAAGGAAAAGACATAACTGAAGAAAGCCCCGATAGGCGGGGTCATGACGAAATGATGCTCTGGAGAAGCCGGGGCAGCTGAACGCAAAGGAGTTTGCATGTATAAAAAGATAGAAACCGAGATCGGTGGACGGACCATGTCCTTTGAGACCGGTAAACTGGCAAAACAGACCAGTGGTTCCGTAGTAGTTTCCAGCGGCGACACCATGGTGCTCGTGACTGCCGTAGCAGAAAAAAAATCCAAAAACATGGGGTTTCTGCCCCTGACCATTGAATATCAGGAGCGGATGTACGCTGCCGGTCGTATTCCGGGCAGTTACTTTCGCCGTGAGATCGGTCGCCCCTCGGAAAAAGAGGTCTTGACCTGCCGTCTCATTGACCGTCCCCTGCGGCCGCTCTTCCCGAAAGGATATATGTCCGAGACCCAGGTGATCATCACCGTGTTCTCTGCCGATCAGGAAATTGATCCCGATGTACTGGCAATGAACGGTGCCTCCACTGCCCTGGCCATTTCCGACATTCCCTGGAACGGTCCCATAGCCGCTGCCCGGGTTGCCTATATTGATGGGAAATATGTGCTCAATCCCACCCGAAGCCAGCTTGAAAAATCAGTGATGAACCTGGTGGTTGCCGGTACCGAGTCCGCCGTGGTCATGGTGGAAGGCCGTACCGGTGAGTTGAGTGAAGATGAGGTTCTTGAAGCCATCTTTTTTGCCCACGAAGGTATTCAGCCGTTGATTCAGATGCAGAATACCCTGCGGGAAGAGGTCGGCAAACCCAAACGCGAGGTTGTTCCTCCCGAGATTGACGAGGACCTGAAAACTAAAGTAGAAGAAGTTGCCGCCTCGGGTATGGCTGAGGTAGCCGATATTGCCGACAAGATGGAGCGTGCTGATCGCTATGACCTGCTGAAACAGGAAGTGCTTGAACAGCTTGACGAGGAACTGTATGAAACCGAGGGTGATGTCTTTGACCTGCTGTCGGCATACAAGAAATCCTTTATGCGCGGTCGGATCGTCAATGAAGGCAAGCGTCTTGACGGTCGTAGTTTTGACGAAGTCCGTCCTATTGCCTGTGAGGTTGGTGTCCTGCCCCGTGCCCATGGTTCAGCGCTCTTTACCCGCGGTGAGACCCAGGCCATGGTTATCGGAACCCTGGGGTCCGAGCGTGACGAACAGCATCTCGAAGGCCTTGGCGGTGATGTCTATCGCCGTTTTATGCTCCACTATAACTTTCCTCCGTTCTGTGTCGGTGAGGTTCGCTTCATGCGCGGTCCCAGTCGCCGTGATATCGGCCATGGCACCCTGGCCCGGCGCGGTCTTGAGGGTGTTCTTCCGGCTCCCGAGGATTTTCCGTACACCATGCGGGTGGTTTCCGAGGTCCTTGAGTCAAACGGCTCTTCATCCATGGCCACGGTCTGTGGTGCAAGCCTGGCCCTTATGGATGCCGGTGTACCCATCAAGGCTCCGGTTTCCGGTGTTGCCATGGGACTGATCAAGGAGGATGACAAGGTCGTTGTCCTGACCGATATTCTCGGTGATGAGGATCATCTCGGCGACATGGATTTCAAAGTGGTCGGTACACGGGAAGGTATTTCCGCCCTGCAGATGGACATCAAGATTGACGGTGTCGACCGTGAGGTTATGGGGACGGCTCTGGCCCAGGCCAAGGACGGTCGGTTGCATATTCTCGGTAAGATGGAAGAGGCCCTGGGGATTCCTCGGGAGGATGTTTCCGAGCATGCTCCCAAGTATGTGACCATTAAAATTCATCCGGATAAAATTCGCGATATCATCGGCCCCGGCGGCAAGATAATTCGTGAGATGACGGCTGAGTATGATTCCAAGATTGACGTGGAAGACGACGGTACCATCAAGATCTTTTCCAAGGACAACGAGTCGGCAGCAGCTCTTCTGGCCCATATTGAAGAGATAACCGCTATGCCGGAGGTCGGTAAGATCTACAACGGCCTGGTCCGGACAATCAAGGATTTCGGTGCCTTTGTTCAGATTCTGCCCGGTACCGACGGTATGGTGCATATCTCCGAGCTTGCCAACCACCGGGTAAATAAGGTGACTGATATCCTGAAAGAGGGTGATCACGTCAAGGTCAAAGTTATCGAAGTAGACAGCCGCGGCCGAATTCGTCTGAGCCGTAAGGCAGCCCTGGAAGAGGGTGAAGAGTAGCGTTCAGTTCCGGATCGTCAATGCCTGCCGTGTGTGGCGGGCATTGAACTGAAGCTCAGGGCACAGCAACGACGGGGTTTTTTGTCGACTGTGCCTTTTTTGTTGTATTTTTACAGCGTTATGTGTTTGTAAAGGTGTTGGTATGCAGCAGGTAGATGTGGAGTTTTGCTGGTTTGATGCGCAGGGGTGCCGGGATTTATCCCTGCCCGGTTATGAGACCGCCCAGGCTGCCGGGATGGATACGGTGGCCGCTGTAACTAAGGACATTGTTCTTGAGCCCGGAGATATCTCACTGATTCCCACCGGTTTTGGCGTGGCCATCCCGGAGGGGTTCGAAATTCAGATTCGACCGCGCTCAGGCCTTGCAGTTAAACACGGCATTTCCATTATCAATGCTCCCGGTACGATTGATGCGGACTATCGGGGCGAGGTGAAGATCGGGTTAATCAATCTCGGCAGGAACCCCTTTACCGTTCATCGGGGTGACCGCATTGCCCAGATGATTTTGGCCCCGGTGTGTCAGGCTCGACTGCAGGTTGTGGAAAGGCTTGATACAACAGGACGCGGCAGTGGTGGCTTCGGCCATACCGGCGTGTGAAATTATCTAAGCACTTCATTAACTCTACTCTTGCCATGATAACCCTTCGGAATGTAAGCATTTCAGGAACGTCTGTATGTCACTGAACTTCTGTGTCCTCGGTTCCGGTTCAAAGGGCAACTGTACCCTGGTTGAGTCCGGTTCCACTGCCATTCTTATTGATGCCGGATTTTCCGGTAAAGAGGTCAGGCGCAGGCTGGCGCTTGTGGATCGCTCACCAGAGGATTTGACTGCAATTATGGTCACCCATGAACATGGCGATCACATCAGCGGCGTGGGTGTGTTGTCCCGAAAGTATAATCTGCCGGTCTATGCCAATGCCGGTACACATCTGGCCAGCGAAGCAAGGGTGAAAAAGCTGCACAAGCGGGTTGAGTTTGGCACCGGAGAACCTTTTGTAATAGACGGGCTCGATGTCCATCCCTTCCGGATTTCCCATGATACTGCCGATCCTGTTGGTTTTGTGATTTCCGATGGTTGTGCCGCTGTTGGTTATTGCACTGATACAGGCCGGGTCACCAAACTCATCGCCCATCACGTCCGGAAATGCCGCGCTCTTATATTAGAGGCAAACCATGATCAGCAGATGCTTATGGACGGCCCCTATCCCATGCCTCTCAAGCAGCGGGTCAGATCAAATCAGGGCCATCTTGCCAACGGTGATGCCGCCCGTTTTCTTGCCGGGCTGGTTGATTCTTCGCTGCAATATGTGGTACTCGCTCACCTCAGTGAGACCAACAACCTGCCAGAGATCGCTCTGCAGAGAGTGGAAAAAGAGCTGCAGGCCATGGCGTTCAATTTTGAAATTGTCATAGCCGGGCAAAAAAGACCGACCACTATTTTTTCTTTAGAGGTACAATAACTCAAATGACTCTGCTGAAGCTACCATCGTAAGCCCTGCCTCTTCCTAATATGGCTGACAGGGAAAATTGTTCTTTATCGAAATTTTATAAAATGGTAGATGGTATCCTTGATGCTTTTGTAAAAGGGAACAAGGCCGTTAAGGGTTCAATCAAAAATAACTTCGTAGAAATGTGTAGACAATGTGACATATATTTGGTCGATCTGATTGAGTGAAACCGCAGGCGTAGCAGGGCTACGTTGATGATTTCGCGATTGAAGATCGGCCGAAGATATGTTGCAGTGTCTACTCAGAATGTGAAGTTATTTTTGATTGCACCCTAAGTATTTAAATCCGTCATCCCCGAGGTAGTAGTCGGGGATCCATAACATTCTGAAACAACTCGATCGAAGTCTACGCTATCTCCCGCCCAACAGATCGCGGAAATGACGGAGTGAGCTGAATGCGGAATTTCGGATTTAATGACTTTTTACGAGTCCATCAACCTTAAAACATGCTTCAGCGAAAGTTTTGCGATTGTTATGGTTCCCCGGTTTATCCGGGGTTGAGAATATAATCAGTGCCTGTCCATAAATGGACTTTTTGCCCGATTCCTGTGTCGCTACGAAAAAATTAAAATGCTCACATATGCCTAATATGCTGTACTTTATATTTTCCTATGCTCCTTGAACTCGAACAAAATTTTCATTTCCGGACAGGCACTAATTAACGTATCTGTTACGAATTTTTAAAAAAGGTAAAAAGAATGAAAGTACTCAAGGAGTGGCAAGCTGATTTGATTTTGCCGGGGAAGATTATGGTACGAGCAATTCCTCTGTTTCTCTTTGCATCTTTTCTCCTGCCCGTAACCGGACATGGAGAAGATCTGCAAAATTGCATGCTGGAGGCAATGGAGTCTACAAAGTTTGAGGATATGACCGTTGCCCAGTTACGGTTGAAATGCGAAGAGGAGATTGAAGCCGGCAAAGTATTTACCCCGGAGGGCGAAGTTGCCGATATGCCGGTCGTCAAGGAGCGGATGCATCAGGACAGGGAACATGTCCTGCAGCCGTTTACCCTTATGGCCCATAAGCCTAATTATATTTTATTAGCCGCCTATAATAACAGCGGCTATGATCCCTCCCTCTATCAGGAAGAGTTTGATAATCCGGACTATCAGAATGATGATACCGAGGCCCAGTTTCAGCTCAGTGTTAAGTTTCCTCTGCTGGTGAATCTTTTTAATGACACCATGGATATCTATGGTGCTTATACCAACCGGTCATTCTGGCAGGTATATAACTCCAAAGAGTCTGCACCGTTTAGAGAAACCAATCACGAACCGGAAATCTGGGCCCAGTTTCATCCGGGCTGGGAGTTGTGGGGCTTCACGAACACCTGGAATTCCTTTGGTGTTGTCCACCAGTCCAACGGACGTGGAGGTACCCTCTCAAGGAGTTGGAACCGGATCTATGGCTGGTTTACTGTTGAACGGGGTAACCTCGCTATGAGTGTTAAACCCTGGTATCGCATTCCGGAAGACGAGTCCGATGACGATAACCCGGATATCACCGATTATCTCGGGCATTATGAACTCTCCGCAACCTACAAATGGGAAAAAAATGTGTTCAGTATCATGTCCCGCAATAACCTGGAATCAGGTTTTGACAAGGGTGCTGTTGAGTTGAGCTGGAGCTTTCCCCTCTGGGATTATCCCTATCTGAAAGGTTATGTACAGTATTTTAATGGGTTCGGTGAAAGTCTGATCGACTATGACCGGCGTGTTAACCGGATCGGGATTGGTTTTTCCCTCACCGACTGGTTGTAATTCGGCCTGATTTAGACTCCGAAGATTCGCTACCCTGTGAGTAGGTACTCTACCTGTCGTTAAGCGCTCCATGAACCCCCTGCTGCACGCGCTCAAGTCCCCAGATATACAGGGGTATTATCGGGAGCCTTGATCACGCACAGCAGGGTGTTCATGAAACGCTTAAATTCCGAGGTGTTATCATGTCAAGAGTGTGGTTAATGAAGCGCTTACACCTGTCGGTTGCTCAGCCCCGGGGGTGAAAACGCTGGTGCATGGATTTGAGGCGGTCTGTATCTATATGGGTGTAGATCTGAGTGGTGGCAATGTCGGCATGGCCGAGCATCATCTGGACTGAGCGGAGGTCAGCCCCCCGTGCCAACAGGTGGGTGGCAAAGGAGTGGCGCATGGTGTGCGGGCTGACCTTTTTGCTTATCCCGCCATGGAGAGCCAGTTCCCGGATTATCTGCCAGAACCTGTTACGGGTCATGGCCTTGCCGCGATTGCTGACAAAGAGATACGGGCTTGGCTTGTTTTTGAGCAGTGCCGGTCTGGCCCGATCCATGTAGTCCTGAATTTTTGCCCCTGCTGATGCGTTGAAGGGAACCATCCGTTCCTTGTTTCCCTTACCTAAAATGCGGACATGTCCGCTGCTGATACTGCAGCCGTTCACCGGCAGGTTGACCAGTTCCGAAACCCGGATGCCGGTGGCGTAGAGCAGGTGCAGCATGGCGTAGTTACGCAGGATAAGCGGACTGGTTTTTTCGGGCAGAGTCAGCATCCGTTCTACCTCTTCAATGGACAGGGCATGGGGCAGGCTGCTGCCGATTTTTGGAGGGTCAATCTCAGCTACCGGGTTGCCGTGCACCAGGTCTCGGCTGGTGAGAAACTCAAAAAAAGCACGCAGGGCGGCGAGTCGCCGGGCATTACTGCGGGAGCTGATATTTCTTTGAAAGCAGTCCTGGAAAAAGGCGCGGATATGTTTGCTGTTGATCCGGTTCGGTCGGGTAATTCGACGGCTGTGCAGGAATTCAATAAAAAAATGAAGATCTGAGCCGTAACTGTTTACAGTATTTGCAGAAAGACGGCGCTGGACAGTGAGATACTGCAGGAAAAGATCAAGGCTATCGGTGAGAGGAGTTGTTTTCAGAAGGTTTCCCGGCTACCGAGAGGAACAAAAAAAGCCCTGTCGTTTGCGATAACCAACAGGGCTTGACATGCTAATACCGGTTTTTCATCCGGTTGTACTTGCGAAGTTTACGCAGGGCTTCGGCCGACTTGCGACGCTTTTTAATACTGGGCTTCTCGTAGTATTCACGTCGTTTGAGTTCGCGTTTTATACCGTCTATTTGCAGTTTTTTCTTCAGCTGGCGGATTGCGTACTCAAGGTCTCCCTTGACTTCTACTTCTATCATGAAAAATCACATCCTTTTCAAAAATGGCATGTCCCATCTGCTTATTAATTATGTACACCTGAATTCCTTAAATTATTCTGCATTTAAAATTATGTCAATGGATTTCTGTTATCTTTTGTAGTATACGAAAAATGAGTTTGGTGTTATATTTATAAGTTTGTAAATTGCAGTGAGCATACAGGGCTGCGCAGATGAGGCAGCTGTTTTTCAGCCGTATCTGCCCGAGGTTTCACCCTGTGAAAGATAACATAACCATACCTGTTTGAGGAGTTATACAATGTCCGCTAATTATTTTAACAGTCTGCCGTTGCGGCTTCAGCTTGATGAGCTTGGTCGCTGTCGTTTTATGGATGCATCCGAGTTTAACGGTGTGGAAGCACTGAAAGGAAAAAAAATCGTGGTTGTCGGCTGCGGTGCCCAGGGACTTAACCAGGGCTTGAACCTGCGTGACAGTGGTCTTGACGTTTCCTATACCCTGCGTGACGCTGCCATTGCCGAGCAGCGTCAATCCTGGAAAAACGCCACTGAAAATGGTTTCAAGGTCGGAACCTATGAGGAAATGCTGCCCGACGCCGATCTGGTCATTAACCTGACCCCGGACAAGCAGCATTCAAACGTTATTGAAACAGTCATGCCCTTTATGAAAAAGGACTCCTGCCTGTCCTACTCGCATGGTTTTAACATTGTTGAAGAGGGCATGCAGATCCGCGACGACATTACTGTTGTCATGGTGGCCCCCAAGTCTCCGGGGACCGAGGTCCGTGAGGAGTACAAACGGGGTTTTGGTGTCCCTACTCTGCTGGCCGTTCATAGTGAGAACGATCCCCAGGGGATCGGCTGGGATATTGCCAAGGCCTATGCTGCCGGAACCGGTGCTGACCGTGCCGGCTGCCTGGAATCCTCTTTTGTGGCCGAGGTAAAGTCCGATCTCATGGGCGAGCAGACCATTCTCTGCGGCATGCTGCAGACGGGATCGCTCCTCTGCTTTGAAAAAATGGTTGAGCAGGGAATTGATGCTCCATATGCCGTCAAGTTGATTCAGTATGGCTGGGAGACCATCACCGAGGCCTTGAAGCACGGTGGTATCACCAATATGATGGACCGGTTGTCCAACCCGGCCAAGATCAGGGCCAATGAGTTGTCTCTTGAAATGAAGCAGATCCTGGTGCCGCTTTTTCACAAGCATATGGATGATATCATGTCCGGTGAATTCTCCAGGACCATGATGATTGACTGGGCCAATGATGATGCCGACCTGCTGAAATGGAGAAAGGAAACCGGCGAGACTGATTTTGAGAAAACCGATGCCGCTGACACCGAGATCAGCGAGCAGGAGTATTTTGACAAGGGTATCCTCATGGTTGCCATGATCAAGACCGGTGTCGAACTTGCATTTGACACCATGGTTTCCGCCGGTATTAAAGAGGAATCAGCCTATTATGAATCGCTGCATGAGGTACCGCTCATTGCCAACCTTATTACCCGCAAAAAACTGTACGAAATGAATGTGGTTATCTCCGATACAGCCGAGTATGGCTGCTATCTTTTCAACCATGCAGCCTACCCGATGCTGCAGGATTTCATGAAAACAGTGAACGTTGATGTCATCGGCAAGGGCATGGATGTGAAGGATAACGGTGTCGGCAACGTCGAGCTTATCGAGACCAACGAGGCCATCCGTTATACCGGTGTCGAGATCATCGGTGAAGAACTTCGCTCCTACATGGGTGCCATGAAACCGATTATATAGTCGCAGGGTAAAAATTGGTTTGTTTAAGGGTTTGTCAAGATTATTGAAGAACAGGCCCGGAAGGGGATACTCCGGCTGGAGTATCCCCTTTTTTAGTTTCAGAGGGGTATGGAAAAACAATACATTTGATACGTAAGCGCTTCATTAACTCCACTCTTGACATGATAACACCTCGGAATGTAAGCGTTCCTGAAACGCTTACGTTGATACTGGAAAGATGATCGGCATATCGGTTTACCTGACAGGCTGATAGTGCCTTTACTGCGGAAATTAACAGAGCTGGATCTCGGAAATATGTTCTCAAAAATTTATTTTAAGGTTTTAGCGCTTATTACCCTGATCGTAGCAGTGTATACCGGAGTGATTGTGTTCTATGTCTCCCCGAAAATAGAAGAGAGGGCAATCAAGCTTGAGGAGAAATCGGGAAGAGCACATTTACAGGAAATTACAACCGTTGTTGATTCTACTGCCCGGGAACTGAAAAGTTATCAAAAGAATACGATTGCAGTCCATAAAGAAGAACTGAAAAATATTACTGATGTTGCCTTTACCCTGGTCGAAGAACTGTATGCCTCTTCACTGCCGGGTGCGGTTAAGGAACATATCCTCACAGAGGCCAAAACATTCAGAGAAAATTTGTCGGAGTTTTATCAGCAGAGTCGGCAGCATGATTCACCGCAGGATGTGGAGGAATTTATCAAGGGGTTTGTTACATTATATAGATATGACAGTGGAACGGGATACTTTTTCATCAACCAGGGCACACGTTGTGTCGTCCACCCCATTGATCCGAGTATGGAGGGAAAAGATCAGGCGGATTTAAAGGATTCGGACGGCAGATATTTTATCAGAGAATTTGTAAAAATCGCTGAAACCCGGGGAGAGGGCTTTATTTCATATAAATGGCTCGATCCCACATCAAACAAGGTCGAAGAAAAATTAACCTATGTTTTCTATTTTGCCCCCTTTGACTGGATTATCGGTACAGGCGCGTATTTCGCCGAAATAACGAGACAAAAACAGAAAAAGGCAATCGATTATGTTGCCAACCTGCGATACGGAGATAATGAGTATTTTTATATCAGCAATTACGATTCAGTATTGATCAGTCATCCCTCTCTCCAGGGGCGGGATATGTCGGATGTAAGAGATTCTGAAGGGGTACTGATCGTCCCGCCGATGGTCAAGATCGCAAGGGAGCGGGGCCAGGGATTCCACAGCTATTCATGGGAGAAACTGCAGGGTACCGGCAAGGTGTACAAAAAACTGACTTTTGCAAAACTTATTCCGGACTGGAAGTGGGTTATTGGTTCCGGAGTGTATCTTGACAGTGTGGAACTCCAGGTAGAAAGAAAAAAACAGGAGCTGGTAAGGTATTTGCGAAAGTTGTTGGCAAATACCAAGATAGCCGATACCGGTTATGTCTACATATTTGATTCTAAAGGAAATATGATTCTACACCCCAATTCTAATATTGAGGGGAAGAATTTTATGAATCTGGAAAATCCGGGAAAGAACAGTCTGATTTTTGCTGACCTCGTTGCTGCATATAAAACAGGAAAAAAAGTTTTGTATTATTCCTGGGACAGGCCCGATGACAAGGGAAACTATGTTTACGATAAGATATCGTGGATTGATTATAATAAAGATTTTGACTGGTACATCTGCAGTTCCGCCTATATTGCCGAGATCAATTCGACAGCGAACAGGCTGAAGCAATATATCTGGATTATCTCCTTTATCCTGTTTTCCCTGGCCCTGTTTATCAGTGCCTATTTTTTTAAGAAATTGTTTGCTCCTATTGAAAGCCTTTCCCATACGGCTTTACAGGTTAAAGATGGAGATTTATCTGTTCGAAGCAGGATACGTTCTCATGATGAGATTGGAACTCTGGCCCAGACCTTTGACGGGATGCTGGACACAATTGAAGAGAACATTCGTACCTTGGACAGGAAAGTAAATGAACGAACAGAAGACCTGCAGGAAATGGTCAAAAAACTCGACTTTCTCGCCTTTCATGATCCGATGACCGGTGTTTATAACCGGCGCAAATTTTTTGAATTAGCCGGGCCGGAGTTCAAGAAAGATTCTACAAATTTATTTGCCGCCATGGTGGATATTGATAAGTTTAAGAAGATTAATGACACCTATGGGCATCCGGTCGGTGATTCAGTGATCAAGGCTGTTGCCGCTACAATCAGTAAACATCTTGAAAAAGAGGCAAT
>WFRY01000047.1 GCA_015486315.1 Desulfobulbaceae bacterium | reverse complement strand
GCTCAGTGCAGTACTTACATCAGCTTGGTGTACTGGATGAGAAGACCCTGTGTGTCCACTGTGTCCATGTGTCTGATAAGGAGATAGAACTGCTTGTCACAACCGGCAGCAGCATCTGTCTCTGTCCCGGCAGCAACAGGTACCTGGGAGTGGGCAAGGCACCGGTCGTAAAATATCTGCAAAATGGTATTCTGCCTGCCCTTGGCACCGACAGCCTGGCCAGTAACCCGGAAATATCCATCTGGCGGGAAATGCAGCTGCTGGCAGAAGATTATCCGGATATCGATCATGCGGATATTGCGGCAATGGCAACCCTTGGTGGTGCTGCAGCCCTCGGCCTTGAAGCAGAGACAGGTACCCTGGAACCGGGCAGACAAGCTGATTTTCTTGCAATCCGGCTGCCGGGTTCAGTCGGCAATGCAGACCAGCTGTATTCGTATCTCGTTACCACGGGCAGTGGTATGCGGCCCGAGTGGATAACGTCTCAGCCGTTAGATTGTATTTAAACTAAGTGAGTTCCGGTCCCTATGGCACGCATCGGCATGGTAAACTACATAAACACTGCTCCTATTTACGAGGTTTGGAAAGAGCAGGTGTACAGTCCGGAATGGCTGGTTACCGAGGCTCCGCCTTCCACTCTGAACCGGATGCTGGCTGCTGATGAACTGGATCTTGGTTTTGTCTCCTCATACGAGTATGCAGCCCGGCCTGATAGATATCAGATTTTGGCAGACCTCTCTATTTCGGCCACCGGTCCGGTGGGGAGCGTTTTTCTGTTTTCAACCGTTGAACCGGATAAACTGGACGATAAACTGGTGCTCATGACGGGCCAGTCCGATACGTCGGTCTGCCTGGTGCGTATTATTCTGGAAGAGTTTTTAGGAGTCGGACCGCGTTATGTCACCGGTGAAGTTTTCGGTTCCCGTGCATCTGAGAGTGAACCGGCTGCAATTCTTGCCATCGGCGATGAGGCATTGCGTCTCAAGGTAGAGAATAAATATCCCGTACAAATGGATCTGGCTGAATTCTGGAACAGAAAAACCGGTCTGCCCTTTGTCTTTGCAGTTTGTGCTGTACGTGAAGACTATTTAGTATCAGAGGCACAGGCTGTAAGGGAAATACGACAGGCTTTTCTGGATTGCCGGGCCAGGGGCCTGGAACAGCTGCCGGAGATTTGTGAGCGGGTGGCACGCCGTATTCCCATGGACTGTGAGGCCTGCTCTCTTTACCTCCGGGCAATGGAATACGACCTTGGTCCGGCCAAACAAGAGGCCCTGAAAAAATTCTTTACTTTTCTTATCCGGCGCGGCGAAGCGGATGCAGGGGCTTTACCGCTGAAAATTTTTAAGTGAGTTTGTTACAGGTAGAGTCCTTGTTGTTGATTCCGTTTTCGGTATGCATTTTCATACAGGAGTGCGGGAACGAGAGAATGGGAAAACCTGAACCCCTGAACCCGAAATCCTGAACCTTACATTATGCTGCAACCTGACGAAAAAAAGAAATTTGTGCGGGAAAAGTTTTCCGCAATCAGCCCTAAATACGATCTGCTGAACTCGCTGCTCTCCATGCAGATAGACCGCTACTGGCGCTGGAAGACCACCCGTCTGCTGCAGGAGTTTCCTGCCGGTCAGGTCCTCGACCTCTGTGCCGGGACCATGCCTCTTTCCCTGGAATTAACCCGACAGGCGAAGCAGCGTCTGGTGCTTGCAGTTGATTTCTGTGAAGATATGCTCCGGGCTGGAGCAAAGGTTTTACCCGATGATGATCGCAAACCGCGCATTTTCCCTGTTTGCGGGGATGGCGAAGAAATTCCTGCTCCTTCTGATACCTTCTGGGGGTGTACGGTTGCTTTCGGCGTGCGAAATCTGGCCCGTACGCAGCAGGGGCTCAACGAGATGCACAGGATCTTGAAACCAACCGGCAAACTGCTGATTCTTGAATTTTCCAGACCGACCAACCTGCTGGTTAAACCGGTGTATAATTTTTATCTGAACAAGGTCCTGCCCACTGTGGCGGGAATGGTCTCCGGTGACAAGGAGGCCTATGAGTATCTTGCCTCATCGATTGCCGCCTTTTATGAACCGGAAGAACTGCTCTCCATGATGCGTGAGGCCGGTTTCTCCCATGTGGAGCGAAAATCGATGACCTTTGGTATCGTCTCGATTTATGTAGGGGTAAAGTAGGGGATGAAGCCGAGCCGAATTATTTTAGGCATAACCGGGGCAACCGGTATGCTGTATGTGCCGCCCTTGCTGGATCTGCTGGCCGGCGCGGATGTAGAGGTTGATGCTGTTATCTCGGATTGCGGCAGACAGGTACTGAAGATTGAACAGGACCTGCTGCCTGAAGAACTTACCGGGGTGACACGCTGGTTTGACGCTGCCGACTTCACCGCACCTGCCGCCTCCGGCTCATCCTGCTACGATGCCATGGTGATTCTACCCTGTACCACTGGTACCATGGGGGCCATTGCCGGTGGATTTTCCGGCAACCTGATTCATCGGGCAGCCGATGTCAGCCTGAAAGAGCGGCGCCCGCTTATCCTTGCTGTCCGGGAGACGCCTTTAAACCGGACACATCTCGTCAATATGCTGGCCCTGCTTGATGCCGGAGCCGTAATCTGCCCGCCAATGCCTTCCTTTTACCTGAAGCCGAAAGATCTGGATGGCATGGCTCGCCAGTTTGCCGGTCGGATCTGTGACCAGATTGGATTGCATATCGCTGATCTTCCCCGCTGGCAGGGAGTTGAAGATGCTGAATAAAATAAAAATCATGCTTGAGATGATCAAGTTCAAGCACACGGTTTTTGCCATGCCCTTTGCCCTGATGGGCGCTTTCCTTGCCGGCCGGGGTATTCCTTCGCTGTCTGTTTTTTTCTGGGTGGTTATTGCCATGGTCGGAGCCCGTACTGCGGCCATGACCTTTAACCGAATTGTTGACCGCCGTTTTGATGCCGCTAACCCCAGGACGGCCGGGCGTGCGATCCCCGCCGGTGAAGTCACCATGGGTGAGTCGTGGGTAATGGTTGTTCTGGCATCATGCCTGTTCTTTTTTGCCTGCTGGATGATGAATTCCATGGCATTGATAATCGCACCGATTGCCCTGTCTCTTACCTTTATCTACTCACTGACCAAGCGGTTCACCTGGCTCTGTCATGTTGTCCTTGGAGTTGCGCTGGCCTTTTCTCCCCTGGGTGGATGGGTGGCCGTGGCCGGAACCCTTTCCGGATATCCCTGGGTGCTCTCTCTTGGTGTTCTGTTCTGGGTGGCTGGATTTGACTGTGTCTACGCCTGTCTTGATGCTGATTTTGACCGGAAGGCCGGTTTGTATTCCATGCCTGCAAGTTTTGGCCGGAAAAATGCTTTTCGACTGGCTGTTTTTTTCCATGTACTCGCTTTTGTTCTTTTTACTCTGACCGGTTACCTGCAGGGACTGAACTTTATATACTATATTGGTATTGTATTGACCGGGGGCGCTCTGTTTTATCAGCATCTTGCCGTGAATCCAAAAGATCTGTCCAGAATCCAGGTATCTTTTTTTTCCATGAACGGATTTATTGCCCTGACCCTGTTCCTGGTGACCTGGATATCGCTGCTGATGGTGCATTGATTTTTTGATTTGATGAGCCTGCCGCAGGAGGATTCCCCGGTGATGAAAATTCTTGTTTTACTCTCCATTGTTTCGTTTCTTCTGCCGGGATCAAGTCATGCTGCGGAAGAGAAACCATTATCTCTTAACCGAAAAGCAGTTGCCGTTATCTATTCCGGGCAGGAAAAAATGCATTATTCAGTCTCCTGGTCCGGCGGGATAAAAATAGGCGATCTCTACCTGACCATCAGCCCGCTTGGTTGCGGAGATGATCTTGCCATTACCGCCCGGGTAACTGATTATGGGATGTTTAAATTTTTCTATCCCCTTGATGACACCTTTGTTACCTGTATTCGCGGTCCGCTGCAGCTGCCGTACCGCTATGAGGTTCATCAGCTTGAAGGCAGAGACATGGACGCCCGCCGTCTCACCCTGTATGATCAGGAAAACTTTTCTGTTGTTTACCGGAAAAATGATAATCCTGAATCGGTCTATTCCATGGACGGAACCGCGTATAATGAATTCTCCTCGTTTTATATAACCAGGGCATTGCGGTTGATACCGGGGCAGGAGGAGATAGTTCCCGCCTTTGTGGATAAGAAAAGGAATCTTGTAGCTGTCAAGGTGTTTGGTCTTGAACCCAGAAGATCAATTTTTGGTACGATTAACACCATCAAGGTGATGCCGAAAATGAAATTTAGAGGATTATATGACAAGGACGGCGACACGGTTTTCTGGTTGACCAATGATACCTGTCGGGTCCCGGTGGAAATTGACTCAAAGATTTTGATAGGATCTCTGGTTGCTGAACTTGTAGAGTACTCTAATCCTGCCTGTAAGCTGCAAGAGAAGGACTGAATATAAATCAACAGCCGGCCAGACCCACCGGAAGATAGGTAATGTGTAGCGGGCATCCGGTAATCGCCCGCAGGCTCGCTTCCCTCCCGTTGACAGAATGCGGGAATGACCGAGTTGTTTAACCCCACCGCAGCGATCTGCTTTTGCGGGAAAAATTTCATAGAGTACCACCTGGTCAATTCATTTTTTTCTCATCGTGCTGTACAAATACCTTCCCTTTTGTTAAGTTGAGAGTAGTTATTATCTTAATTGTGCCAGTATCTTTCCGGAGGACATCATGAACCGTGTTTTTTTTCTGTTACCTCTGTTTGTAACTTTTATTGTAGTCGGCTGCAGTTCCGTAAATGTTGACTACGACTATGACCCGGCGGTCGATTTTGCGGTAATTCACACCTACAGCTGGGGGCAGGCAAGTTCTGCTGATGACGAATTAGCCCGGAACCCGTTATTAAAAAACCGGATCATTGCCTCTGTTGACAACTATCTGCAGAACCGGGGGTTCAGCAAAGTTGAACCTGATCAGGCAGATATCCTTGTCGTCATTCAGGCAACGGTCAAAGAGAAAATGCGTGTTACCGACTGGGGCGGGCCACGCGGTTATTACCGTGATCCCTGGTATAATCCATGGTGGGGTGCCGGTGCCTATGGCGGCAGGGTTGATGTCAGTTATTATCAGGAGGGAACGCTGGTAATCGATATTGTCGACAACTCGAAAAAGGAGTTGATATGGCGCGGCCTTGGCAGAGGCATTGTCGGGTCCCACAGTGATAAGGAAAAAAAGCAGGCAGCGATTGATACATATGTTCAGGAAATCCTGAATAATTTTCCGCCTGGTTACGCGAAGAAAGCCAAGTGAGGGCAGTATGGTTATAAAAAAAGAGACGGATAAGGAAAAGAAGGCTGCAACTGTAACCGCAGTGACCAGGAACGAGGGTAATGTGGTCAGTCCGGTGAAAACGAAGGATTTTGATCTCTCCGCAGCCCAGTGGTACCTGAATCGGGAGTTGACCTGGCTGGAATTTAATCGCCGCGTTCTGCATGAGGGCCAGGATGAGCGAACGCCGCTTCTCGAACGAATCATGTTCATGGCCATTGTCGGATCAAACCTGGATGAGTTTTTTATGAAACGCATCGGCGGTCTGAAGCAGCAGGTCGGAGCCGGGGTGCGCAAACTGACAGTGGATGGCCGTACTCCCGGCCAGCAGATCGAAGAATGCTACGATGTTGTGCGTGACCTTTTGAACCAGCAGGAAGAACTCGAAGATAAACTGCTCAAGCGGTTGTCGCGCCGGGGAATCAAGATTGTCCGTTACCAGGGATTGACCAAAGATCAGAAACGGCAGGTGAATGAATACTTTCATGAAGATATTTATCCCCTGCTGACGCCGCAGGGCATGGATCCGGCCCATCCATTTCCATTTATATCCAACCTCTCCCTTAATCTGCTCGTTGTGACTCGTTACAAGCATGATGAGCATACCTTTCTCAATCGGATTAAGGTACCGACCGGTGTCGGTATTCCACGATTTATCAGGGTCGGTACGGATCATCTCTACCTTCGTTTTGAAGATCTGATTGCCAATAACCTGGCCTCTGTTTTCCCCGGCCTGTTGATTGAGTCCTGCGAACTGTTTCGGGTTACCCGTAATGCCATCACCGAGAATGCGGGGGACCAGGCGAACGACCTTTTATCCGATATCGAATCTGCACTGCGTGATCGTAAGTTTGCCGAGATTGTCCGGCTGGAGGTTGGTTCATGCATGACGACCAGTCACCGGGGGATGTTGGCTGCAGAACTGGGTATTGATGCTGATAAGGATGTCTTTACGGTGGAAGGGATTATGGGAAAGCACGATCTCTCTGAAATTGCGGGTATAGAAAAGCCAGAGCTTCATTTTCCAGTGCACCAGCCCCTTGACCATGCCAGACTATCGGGTGATTCACCGAATATTTTTCATGTTATCAGAGAAGAGGGTGCGCTCCTGCTGCAGCATCCATATGAGTCTTTTAACAGCTCAGTTGAACGTTTTCTGCGTGAGGCCAGTGTAGACCCTAAGGTTCTGGCCGTCAAGATGACGCTTTACCGGACCTCCTCTGATTCGCGGATCATTCAGTATCTTCTGGATGCAGCCCATAACGGCAAGCAGGTGGCCGTTGTTGTAGAACTGCAGGCACGTTTTGATGAGTCGGCAAATATTCACTGGGCCGGATACCTTGAGCAGGCCGGAGTCCATGTGACCTATGGAGTTGTCGGTCTTAAAACTCATTCCAAGGTGATCTTTGTGATCCGCAGGGATTACGACGGGCTGCGCCGTTATGCCCATATAGGAACGGGAAATTATCATGCCGGAACGGCACGGATATATTCCGACCTCGGGCTGTTGACCTGTGACAGAGTTATCGGTGATGATCTTACTGAACTCTTTAATTACCTGACCACCGGTTATGCCCCGGATCGAAATTATCAGAAACTGCTGCCGTCACCCAAGATATTGAAAAAGGCACTTCTTGATAAAATTGATCGTGAAATAAACAACAAGAAGGGGAGAGAACACAGACGGATTCAGTTTAAAACCAATGCCCTTGAAGATAAGGATATTACAGCAGCCCTGTACAAAGCCTCCATGGCAGGGGTCAAGGTTGATCTGATCATACGGGATACCTGTCGTATCAGACCGGGGATTCCCGGCCTGTCGGACAACATACAGGTTGTTTCCATAGTCGGCAGATTTCTCGAACATAGTCGTATTTTTTATTTTTATAATGGCGGCAAGGAAGAATATTTTATCGGTTCCGCTGATATTATGAAAAGAAATCTTGAAGAGCGGGTTGAAGTCATCACTCCGGTTGAACCTGAAGATCTGCGAAAAACACTGCGTGATATTTTAGATACCCAGTTAGGAGACAGGCGCAGTGCATGGGATATGCAGTCCGATGGAAGCTATAAGCAGCGTAAGGCCTCGGGTCGTGCTGAACAGGCTGGTGCCCAGGAAATTCTTATTCAACAGGCCGGCAAACGACTGGCCGATGCCCAGCGGCTGTCCAAGAAAAAAGTTAAAAAGAAAATACCCAAACGAAAGAGGAAATAATATTTTTGCATTGTGATGGTTTCGTAACACCTGTTTTTCTATTTATTGTCTGATTGTAACTACTCACGGGGTAGAATACTAAATTACGCTAAACCCCATAGTTGTAACTACTCACGGGGCACCGAATCTTTTCGCGCTCAGGCTGGCTTATTGTAACTTCTCAATAAGTGGTGACAAGTTACTGTATTTTAGTTTATGGATCGAAGTCTACGCTATCTCCGGCTAACAACCTGCTGGAATGACGGAGTTGCAGGCAATTCAGATCGTCATCCCCGAAGGTTGTTATCGGGGATCCAGGCTCTCTGCTGGTTCAATCTTGTAGATTGAACCATGGGTTTATAACAAATTAATCGGATTTGCTGCACTGCTGTGTAT
>WFRY01000046.1 GCA_015486315.1 Desulfobulbaceae bacterium | reverse complement strand
TCATCCTTGTTCAAATCCTGTTTAAAAGTAATTCGACGATGTGGTTTAACAGCCGGAACCGGTGTACTGCGTTTTTTTGAATAAGCGGTTCTGGAGGGTTTCATTACAAAAGTTGAGGTCCTTGATCCCCCTGCGCCGCCGTAATTGTTGGCAGCACCAGGACCGCCGCCCTGGCGGTCTTTGATCTGGAGAAACTGTTTTTTTCCATTTAACTCCAGAACAACTTTTCCCCGTTCAATGGCCATCACTAATGCCCCTGCAACAGCATCACCGATCTGATAAATATCCTGCTTTTTATTCTTCTGATCTATTATGATTGCCCGGGCATCCTCATCAGAACCGGTCACCGTCCCCTGCAGAATCAATTTCAAGGTCGTGGGCTCAGGTACTTTTTCCATCACGACCGGCGCTTTTTTTACCTGTACACCCTGTTCAAGAACAGCTTCAAAGATATTTCTGGCAACTATTATCTGATAATTACTTGTTTTCTGCAAGGTTTGACTTATTTTTTCAACCGGTTTCTCCGGGCCTGCGGTCTGCCTGTGAGCAGCTGAAGGGGTCACAAGAAATCTCTTTTCCAGTTGCCCATACCCTGCATAGACTCCGGCATAGACCAGAAGAAAAATAATCACCAGTTTTACTGCAACGCGAAGCATGGTTATTTTTTCCCTCCCTGCTTTCGCTGATTTAAACCAGTGGGCAGACCTGTAAAGACAATACCGGGTTCTTCCAGAGTTCCGCTGATGACAAAGGGGAGTTTACCGCCCTTCAGCTGCCTTTTGAGCTGATTAACCATTGACCCGTCACCGATGGTGGCCAAAAATTCAGGCCGGGGAACCAGCCCTCCGCTAACATCAAGCTGTGACTCAAAAATATTGCCACCCGGCTCGATTGTTCCACTGAAATCACCGGATAACAGACGGGAATCAAGCCTGCCGTTGGCAATTTTGATTTCCATCGGGCCATATTGAATCCGACTGCTCAACTGGTTAAAAACCAGTTTTTCCATGCCTAAAACCGGTGAGAGAAAACTGATCTCCCCCTTCAACAGTTCCACTTTTCCATCCAATTCCAGCCCACCGGAACCACGCACCATGTACTTACCGGTAAAGACGGCTGATAATGTTCCGGAAACCGTCCGGTCAAAGCCACGGACAATTTTCTTTAAGCCGGTCATCTCAAGACCATTTGCCTTGCCTGAGAACAGGACCGTATCACGATCATCTCCGAGACGCAGGCCACCGCTCAGATAGCCGCCCAACAGGTCAAGACGATACTCAGCCGATAACTGCCTTGCCTTGAGCAATGTCTGAAGAGATGGCCGCAGCGACAGGGAATCGACAGTAAACAGCGGCTTTTTCGAAGCATGTTTATCTGTAATGGTAATATCAGTCAGTACAATATCAGCCGGCAGGGCCAGACTGATATTACCGATGGACCACTGCAGGCCGGGTGTCATGGTCTGCAGCTGGTACTCAAGCCGCTGCCTGACCGCAGCAGACGGAAACAGCAGCCAGAGCATGACGACCAGCACCACCAGGGTGTAGAGCAGGTAACCGGACAGTCGTAACAGTGGTTTGACGGAAAATCGCATCAGTCAGCCTGCCTCGCCTTCAGCTTGAACCAGGGTTATTACCTGCATGATCACATCTAAGGTGCCTGCCTGTTTTTTGTTCTCCTGAATAGATATCCGCTTCAGCTCAACAATATTATCCGGAGATTCTATCCCCTCTAAAAAGGCAACCAGCTGTTTCAGATTTACGGCATTAAGCTTCATCTCCACCATAACCTGCTGCAGCACGCCTTCACCGCTGGCATCGGAAGGCTTCATATAGACAATATTTTCTTTAACCCTGGTCTCCGCAGCTTTTTTTTCCAGAAAGGCAAACAGGCCGAACTCTTTGGACCGCTCGGCCACCCGCTGTTCAAAGGTGTTGTTCTGCAGGCTCAGCTGACCATAGCGGGACTGCATCTCTTTCATTTCCACCAGGGCCTTTTGCTTGCTGTTGATTGACCGATTCAGTCGTTTTCGTTTATCAAGCAGAGGAAAGAGAACAAACTGTACCAGCAGAAAAAGGACCAGCGCACTGATGCCGATCACCATGGCCCTGCGATCTTTTCGGGTCAATGCCATCAGGAAATCTCCCTCAGCAGCAGCCTGATCTCAAAACGGATGACATTCTTTTCCTTGGTTTTGGTTGCGGAAACAATATTTACCTCGGCAAAGCGTGCCGACCGGGCAAGGAGTTTTTTAATCGTATTCACATTATTAAAGGCATCCGTTGTCCCCTTGATCCTGACCGAATCCTGATCAATAACCAGGCGTGATACATGCATGGAAATTGTGGCCGGAATACGGCTTGAAATATCAGCAAGTATTGCCAGAACCCGTTTTTCCTGAGTGAAAAGCGGCATGGAAACCGTTGGCGCCTGCGCTTCCTGCAGTTTGGACCGCATCTGTACCAGGGGATCAACAATACGGGTAACCTCCGGAAAACTGGTTTTAAAGACCTGTTCCATCTCTCCGGCAAGGCTGTCATGCCGGTTTTTCAGCGACTGGTAATCAAAAAACAGGTAGCCAAACAGCAGTGCAAACAGAAGTCCGGATGCCAAAGCAAGCCCGATGGTCTGCCGCCTGGAACCCAGGAGGTGCCGTCTGGTGACAAATTCATCCTTGCGAAAATCCAGCGGTGCCTGCCTGGTGCCCCCTTGAAAGGCAAGGGTCAGAGCCCGATCATAGACAGCCGGCTGCCAGTTCTCGCGCACATTGCTGCTCAGGGAGATAAGCCCGGCCTGGGCCAGATCACATATTTTGCTCGGCAGTGCAAGCCCGTGCTCTATTTTTTCCTGAAATCCGTCGGCAAGCTGCATGGGCCCGGCAAGGCTGACATGATCCGGATGAATTTCCAGCCGGCGCGTGAAACAGAAGAAGTCGATACTATGCTGTACCACCGCACATAATCCAAAGACCGCCTCGTCTGCCGCGTCTCTGTCCGCCACCCTCACCCGGCCCTCCTCCAGAGTGAATATGGCATCGGTAAACACCTGTTCCGGATAGGAGAGGCGTCGCATGAAGACAATCTTCCCCTCGTGACAGATGACCATGGTCATGGAACCCATATCACCGTAGAGCAGCAGGAAATTCCGGCCACAGTCCCCCTGCCTGCGAAGACGATTCGCCAGGCAGAAACTGGAAGGACAGACTATATCAGGATCAAGATTCCGGCTCTGAAAGGTTGCCAGAAGCTCAGCTAATGTATTCTTCTCAAGAGCAGCGGTCAGGAGATGGGTTCCATCATCATCCTGACCGGCAACCAGGGTTGCAATAATCTGTTCATCAACAGGGGCCAGGAGGTGCTCTTCCAGCTCAAACGGGAGAATCTGCTGTATCTTTTTCTCATTTGTAAACGGCAGGGTAAGATTACGCAGACTGAAATACGACAGCGGCAAACCAAGAACACAGCCCTCGTCCTCCTGCCACTGCAGTTCCTCAAGGAGCACCGGCAGTACTTCAGGAATATCAGCATGCTCTTCAAGGGGGGCCGATGCACAGGCCACCACCCGGCCTTCTTTTCCCTTACCGGCAACAACGACTGCGCTCAGCAGATCATCGCTTATGTCAACACCAAGAGTACGTTGGGCCATAAAAAAAAGGTTTAAGGTTTATAACTATTCAGGTGGTGCAGAAAACTTGCAAAACCACCATCCTGTAACTGTTCAGGAGTGCCTTAGATTCGTTCATTTAAGACTGTGAAGCGTACTTGTGCTACTCGAGCAGGCTTAAATGGGCGAAGAGGTAAGCG
>WFRY01000045.1 GCA_015486315.1 Desulfobulbaceae bacterium | reverse complement strand
TACTTGTGCTACTCAAGCAGGCTTAAATGGGCGAAGATAAGGTGCTCCTGAACAGTTACAATTTCAGATAAAAAAAAAGCCACGATTCACATGGTGAACCGTGGCTGCTGGGTCTCTTTTGTTCTTTACCAATCAGAACAAACTTCTCCCCTCTGCCACAGTTGCACTGTGCAGTCCTAGTAGTAGAGCCAGATTAAGGAGGTTTGTTGTCATTTTCATAATATAGTTTTTTAGCAAGAGTTCTTATATACTAAAACCGACTGGATTTTTGTCAAGCAGTAAATGTATAAAGCAAAACCAAAACAACTATCCTGTAATATTGATTGACAAGGAAGTCCTGTGCCGATATGACATCTCTTGTTAAGAGAACCCTGCAGAAAAACAGCGTGCCTAATTGAAGTCTCCCCTGTCTCCCGGTACCATCAGTTGGGGATGACGTGGTACCGACGGCTGTTTCATTGCCCGGTTAATGCAATGTGACAAAGTAAGATTACTTATATATAGCTCTTGTTCAGCAAAATATTATGGCTCAAATCAACCTGCGTACAATGAAAATCAACCAGAGCGGCATTATCTCCTCCGTCAAAGTAGGCGGTGAACTGGGACGACGAATCCGCGAAATGGGATTGGTGCCGGGAACGGAGATCACGATTAAACAGCGTGCCCCCCTGTATGATCCCGTTGCCCTGCGCGTCATGGGCGGCACCCTGACCCTGCGTAACAATGAAGCGGATCATATTGTAGTTGAAGTCAAAGACGAATAAACCTTTACATCTTTCATGAGCGACGACACAGACCGTAATCTTTTCACCGTTCTCCAGGAAACCTTTGGTTTTGCAACCTTCAGGGAAAACCAGCAGGATATTATTCAGGCCATCCTGAACGGGCAGGATGTCTTTGCGGTCATGCCCACCGGCGGTGGCAAATCCCTGTGTTACCAACTGCCTGCTCTCCTGCTGGATGGAGTCTGCCTCGTTATCTCTCCCCTGATCTCGCTGATGAAAGATCAGGTTGACAATGCAGCAGCCTTGGGAATCCGGGCCGCCTTTATCAACTCGAGCCTGACCCCTGAAAACCAGGCAGCGGTCATGGCCTCTTTCCGGGCAAACGAGATTGATCTGCTCTATCTTGCTCCGGAACGACTGGCCCTTGATCATTTCTCCCATCAACTGCAGCAGGGAAAGATATCGCTGATAGCCGTTGACGAGGCCCACTGTATCTCCGAATGGGGTCATGACTTCCGCCCGGATTATCTGCAGCTTTCCAGGCTGCCCGAACTGCTTCCCGCTATTCCCATTGCAGCCTTTACCGCCACGGCAACAGAACAGGTTGCCCATGATATCGTCCACCGGCTGCAGCTGAAAAATCCGTTCAGGGTGCGGGCTTCCTTCAACCGGCCTAACCTGCACTACACCGTTCGCATGCGCGATAATGTCCAGCGCCAGATACTGCAGACTATTCGTGAGCACTCCGGCAAGCCCGGTATTGTCTACCGCCTGAGCAGAAACGATGTGGAGCGAACAGCAGCCATGCTGACGGAAAACGGTATCTCCGCCCTGCCCTACCATGCCGGACTCAACTCGCTTCAGCGGGTAAACAATCAGGATGCCTTTAACCGGGATGAAGTCCAGGTTATCGTGGCCACTGTGGCATTCGGCATGGGTATTGATAAATCCAATGTCCGTTTTGTCATTCACGGCGACCTGCCCAAAAATATGGAGGGCTATTACCAGGAAACCGGTCGAGCCGGACGTGACGGCGAACCTGCGGAATGTCTGCTGCTCTACAACCGGGGCGACATGATGCGCCTTGGTCATTTTTTAGACCAGCTGCAGGATCCGGCAGAGCGTGATATCGGCTGGCGCAAACTGAAACAGATGGCTGATTATGCGGAAAAGCCAATCTGCCGACGCAGACAGCTGTTAGCCTATTTTGATGAAGATCTGCAGGAAGAAAACTGCGGTGGTTGCGATATATGCCTGCAGGGAGTGGAAGAGCTTGATGCCACCACTGAGGCCCAGATGCTGATGTCGGCCATCCATCGTACCGGCCGGCGTTTTGGTGCAGCCCATGTGATTGATATCGTTGTCGGCGCGAAAACAAAGAAACTCCTCAAGTTCGGCCATGACAAGCTGCCCACCCACGGCGTGGGCAAGGGCAGAAAAAAAATCTTCTG
>WFRY01000044.1 GCA_015486315.1 Desulfobulbaceae bacterium | reverse complement strand
TGGCGAAGCTATTTCAGACAACACAGCAGAATATCAGCCAGCATATTCATAACATCTACTAAGAGGGTGAACTGGAGCCGGAGGCAACTCACAAAAAATTCTTGTCGGTTCGTCAGGAAGGCTCCAGGCAGGTTCAACGGAACTTGGATTTCTATAACCTGGACATGATCATATCAGCGGGTTACTGGGTGAAAAGCCATGTGGCCACCCGATTTCGCATCTGGGCCACCCAGCGGTTGCGGGAGTACATCGTCAAGGGATTTGTGCTGGATGACGAACGGTTGAAAAACCCGGACCAGCCCTTTGACTACTCTGAAGAGCTGTTGCGACGCATAGACGTAACTTCTCAATAAGTCCATGCAAATTCTCTTGTATCTCCTTACAGGGTGCTGCAGATACAAGACAGAGGACGCGCAGACGTACTTCCTGTTCTTCAAGCGTCTGACAACGCCGTAGATGCGATACATAGTGAACAGATACGTTCCTTGGCGCTGCTGGTTCACCTCATTATCACCCCGTTTTTGGGCAATCTGAGTGAAAAAATGCTTCTCTTAGAGAATGTTTCTCCGAATTCTCAGCTTCCACTTCCCGCGACCTCTCCTCTGCGATTGCGTCAACAAACAGATCGACAACCTTGGCGATTGCGTCAAAGAATGCGTTTATCCCCATGTAAAACCTCCTGATTATCTCTTCTCTGTCACATACCTCCCGGAGAGATAGAAAAAGTGTCGGAGACAATTTGTGCTTGCATCGTTTTCTCCAGTCGGGCGCCTGCTTAGAGTTACTTACCGAGGATGTCGGAATATGTCGAGATCAATCAGGACATTCTCTTGCATTGTATATAGCAGATGCTATACCATGCAGGATAAATTCAGATCCGTTGGAACGATTTGGCTGAAATGCTCAAAGGTTGCAAATGAACAAAGAAGCAGAGAACTTTCCGGACTTGGTGAAGGAAGTCCGACGCCAACTGAAGCTGGCCCAGGAGGAGTTGGCCCATGCGCTGGGTGTGAGCTTTGCCACCATCAACCGGTGGGAAAACGGCAAGACAACACTATCGAAGATGGCCAAAATGGTCTGGAAACAGTTTTGCCAGAGGCAAATTGCAGAGGGGAAGCTGGATGTTTGAAAAGAAGCAGCTCTCCGAGCGCGACATCTGCACGAAATACATCACCCCGGCACTTGAATCGGCCGGATGGGATATAGCGACCCAGATTCGGGAAGAATATCAGCTTACCAAGGGCCGTGTCATTGTGCGCGGCAAACTCTATACACGGGCCAGGCATAAACGGGCTGACTATGTACTGTTCTACAAACCCAATATCCCCATTGCCATCATTGAGGCTAAGGATAACACCCATTCAGTCGGCGATGGCATGCAACAGGCATTGGGATATGCCGAAATGCTGCAGGTGCCGTTCGTGTTCAGCTCCAACGGAGACGGTTTTCTGTTTCACAACAAAATAGCTACTGACGGCGTTATTGAGCGGGAACTTGCGCTCCATGAATTTCCATCTCCGCAAGAACTTTGGCATTGGTGGTCCGCGCATCATGGGCTGGACGATGAACAAACAGCTCTTGTCGCACAGGATTACTATAGCGACGGCAGCGGCAGGGCGCCACGCTATTATCAATTGCTGGCCATCAACAAGACAGTTGAAGCCATTGCCCGTGGCCAAAAGCGCATCCTGCTGGTAATGGCGACCGGCACCGGCAAAACCTATACCGCTTTCCAGATCATCTGGCGGCTCTGGAAGGCAAAAGCCAAAAAACGCCTCCTCTTTCTGGCAGATCGCAATATCCTGGTCGATCAGACCATGACCAACGACTTCAAGCCCTTTGGTCCGGCGATGACCAAGATACAGAAACGGCAGGTGAACAAATCCTATGAAATTTACCTGTCGCTTTACCAGGCCGTCACCGGCAGCGAGGACGAGAAGAATATATACAAACAGTTCAGTCCGAATTTTTTCGATCTGATCGTCATCGATGAGTGCCACCGGGGAAGCGCTGCTGCCGATTCAGCCTGGCGTGAGATCCTTGAATATTTCTCGTCAGCCACTCAGATCGGCCTGACCGCCACCCCCAAGGAGACAAGAGAGGTTTCCAACATCGACTACTTCGGTGAGCCGATTTACACCTACTCCCTCAAACAGGGCATCGATGACGGTTTCCTCGCCCCGTACAAAGTGGTCCGTATCGATCTGGACAAAGATATCACCGGGTGGCGGCCCGATAAGGGTATGCGCGATAAATACGGAAACGAAATCGAGGACCGTATCTACAACCAGAAAGATTTTGACAAGACTCTGGTGCTGGAGAAACGCACCCAACTGGTTGCCGCCAAGATCAGCGAATTTCTGCGGCAGACCAACCGCTTTGACAAGACCATCGTATTTTGCGAAAACATCGATCACGCCGAACGTATGCGCCAGGCTCTGGTGAACGAAAACAGTGATCTGGCCGCACAAAACAGCAAGTATGTCATGCGTATCACCGGTGACAACGAGGAGGGCAAGGCCGAACTCGACAATTTCATCTTCCCGGAAAGCAAATACCCGGTTATTGTCACCACTTCCAAGCTGATGACCACCGGCGTTGACGCCCAGACCTGCAAGCTGATCGTGCTTGATCAGCGTATCCAGTCCATGACCGAGTTCAAGCAGATTATCGGGCGCGGCACCCGCATCAATGAGGACTACGGCAAGTATTATTTCACCATTATGGATTTCAAGAAGGCGACCGAGCTGTTTGCCGACCCTGATTTTGACGGCGATCCGGTTCAGGTTTACGAACCTCGGGGTGATGAGTCCCCAGTGCCGCCCGACATTGACGAAAACCAACCCGGTGACGGGGTAACCGCCTATCCGTTGCCGGGTGAAGAGCATGACCATCCGGTGGTGGCGGAACCCGGTCCGGACGAGATGGGCTCCGGAGTGCGGCGTTATGTGGTGGACAGTGTTGAGGTCAAAGTCGCTGCCGAGCGGGTGCAGTATTTCGACGCTGACGGCAAACTGATTACCGAATCCCTCAAGGATTACACTCGCAAGGCCCTTGCAAAGGAGTTTGAATCCCTGGATGATTTTCTGCGCTGCTGGAGCAGTGCCGAGAAAAAACAGGCAATTATTGAAGAATTGGCTGAGCAGGGAGTATTCTTCGATGCCCTGGCTGATGAAATAGGCCGTAAGTCGGGCAGGGAGTTCGATCCCTTTGACCTGATCTGTCATGTCGCCTGGGACCGGCCGCCGCTGACCCGCAGGGAACGGGCAGAACAGGTCAAGAAACGAGATTATTTCAGTAAATATGGTCAGCAGGCCCACCGCGTTCTGGAGGCCCTGCTGGAAAAATATGCCGATGAAGGCGTTACCCAGATCGAAGAGCCCCGGATTCTCACCATTGCTCCTTTCACCGATTTCGGCACTCCCATGGAAATCATCCAGGTATTCGGAGGACCGGATCAGTATCGGCAAGCGCTCCACGAACTGGAAGAAGCTCTGTATGCGGGGTAAAAGCCAACAACAAAGGAAGTCCGCATGTCCATCACAACCCTGATCAAAACCATTCAGGACATCATGCGTAAAGATGTCGGCGTTGACGGTGACGCCCAGCGCATCAGCCAGCTCGCCTGGCTGCTTTTTCTGAAGATATTCGACGACAAGGAACAGGAGTGGCAGCTCACCGTGCCCGGCTACAAATCACCCCTGCCGAGCCGTTTCCGTTGGTCCAACTGGGCCAAAGACCCCGAGGGCATGACCGGCGAGGAACTAATCGATTTTGTCAACAACGACCTTTTCCCCGCCTTGAAAAAATTGGCCACCGCCGCCGGGGTCCCTCCTCAGGGCTGGGTGGTGGGCTCGGTTTTCGAGGATGCCTACAACTACATGAAATCCGGCACCCTGCTGCGCCAGGTTATCAACACCATCGAAGAAGATCTGGATTTTAACTCATCCAAAGATCGCCATCTGTTCAACGATATTTACGAAAAGATTCTTGCCGACCTGCAATCAGCCGGCAATGCCGGGGAATACTACACCCCTCGCGCCGTTACCCAGTTCATGGTGGACATGATCGATCCCAGACTGGGAGAAAAGGTCCTCGACCCAGCCTGCGGCACCGGCGGTTTCCTTACCTGCGCCATGGAATACCTGAAAAGACAGGTCAAAAATGCCGAAGACATGAACGTCCTGCAGGCCTCCATCCACGGAGTCGAGAAAAAGCCCTTGCCGCACATGCTGGCCATAACCAATATGATGCTGCACGACATCGATGTGCCAACCAACATCCGCCACGACAACACCCTGAGCCGGCCGCTCAAGGATTATGGTCCCCGGGACCGGGTAGATGTCATTGTTACCAATCCGCCTTTCGGCGGCATGGAAGAGGACGGCATCGAGAAAAATTTTCTCAGGAAATATCAGACCCGCGAGACTGCCGACCTCTTCATGGCCCTGATCATGCACCTGCTCAAACACGACACCGGTCGCGCCGCCGTGGTGCTGCCCGACGGATTTCTCTTTGGCGAGGGCGTCAAGACCACTCTCAAACGCGAACTGCTGACAGAGTTTAACCTGCACACCATTGTCCGTTTGCCTAAGGGGGTTTTTTCGCCCTACACCTCCATTGCCACCAATATCCTATTTTTTGAAAACGGCTGCCCCACTAAAGACGTATGGTTTTTCGAGCATCCCTACCCCAAAGGCTATAAATCCTATTCCCGTTCCAAGCCGCTGACCATTGCCGAATTCGACCGGGAGAAAAAATGGTGGGGCGGCGTTGCCCGCAAGGGGCGCAAAGTAACCCGCCATGCCTGGAAGATCAGCGCCAGGGAACTGGCCAAGCGTAATTACAACCTGGATTGCAAGAACCCCTATGAGGAAAAAATAGTCCACCGTGATCCGGAAGAGTTGCTGGCGGAATATCAAGAAATATCCACCCGGCTCGAAGCTGCGCAGAATGCTCTGAAAACGGAACTGATACAGGCCCTGGAGGGGCGGAAATGAGCGAAAAGGCCGTTTCCATGACTGAGCCGCCAGAAGGTTACGGCAAATGGCTTGAGGAACTGAAAGCCAGAATCCACACAGCCCGGCAACGGGCAACCCTGGCGGTGAACCGGGAGTTGATCAAGCTGTATTGGCAGATCGGATGCGACATTCTGGCTCGCCAGGCAGAGCAGGGTTGGGGCGCCAAGGTCATTGACCGCCTTTCCCATGACCTGCGTACCGCCTTTCCGGAAATGAAGGGATTCTCCCGCACAAACCTCATGTATATGCGCGCCTTTGCCGAAGCCTGGCCGGAGGAGCAAATTGTCCAACAGCCTGTTGGACAATTGCCGTGGGGCCATAACCTGGTGCTGCTCACCAAGCTCAAGGACCGGGAAGAGCGGCTCTGGTATGCCCGGAAGGCGATCGAGCACGGCTGGTCACGGAATGTCATGGTCATGCAGATCGAAACCCGCCTGCTGGAGCGCCAGGGCAAGGCCCTGACCAATTTTGAAGCCCGCCTCCCCAGGCCGCAATCCGATCTGGCCAGGGAATCGTTGAAGGATCCCTACCGCCTCGATTTCCTCGGCCTGGGTGCCGAGGCTGCGGAGCGGGAAATCGAAACGGCTCTGGTGGAACACATCACCCGCTTCCTGCTGGAACTGGGAGCCGGATTCGCTTATGTGGGCCGTCAGGTTCCCATCGAAGTGGGCGGGGACGACTTTTTCATCGACCTGCTTTTTTATCATTTGAAACTGCGCTGTTACATTGTGATTGAAATCAAGGCAGGTAAATTCAAACCAGAGCACCTGGGCCAACTGGGATTTTACCTGACCGCCGTGGACCGGCAGGTAAAGGATGAGCAGGATAATCCCACCATCGGTCTTCTTCTGTGCAAGAGCAAGAACAAGGTAGTGGCCGAATACGCCCTGCACGACAACCGCAAGCCCATGGGCATAGCTGAATACCAGTTGGTGGAATCCCTGCCCAAAGAACTCAAGACCAGCCTGCCCAGCATCGAACAGATCGAGCGGGAACTGGGAGGCGGTCATGAATAACGGCAATTTCTCGCACGAAGTCCTGTTTCCCATTGACAATTCGCTTACAGCCCTCCTTATTCCTTCGTGTCTTCGTGCCTTCGTGTGAACCAGAATCTGAATGGCGTTGATGTGATGGATAAGACAACAGCTACATTGCTTGACAAGCACTTTGAAACAGCCTTTGCCTCCCCGAACGGCATCAAAAAACTGCGCGAGCTGATCCTGACCCTGGCCATGCGGGGCGAACTCGTGGAACAGGACCCGAGCGATCCGCCTGCCAGCGAGCTGCTCAAGGAGATCGAAGCGGAAAAACAACGGCTCATCAGAGAGAAAAAGATCAGGAAACCCAAAAAACTGCCACCCATCAAGCCGGAGGAGGTGCCGTATGAGCTACCCTATGGGTGGGAGTGGGTGAGATTTGGTGATATTGCCCAACATAATTCTGGCAAGACGCTGGATAAGAGCCGCAACACAGGCGAGCCACGCGATTACATCACGACATCAAATCTCTACTGGGGAAAGTTTGAACTCGACAATGTTCGTCAAATGTTGATCAGAGACGACGAGCTCGAAAAATGCACTGCAAAGAAGAATGATTTATTGATCTGTGAAGGTGGAGAGGCTGGACGCGCGGCTGTTTGGGACTTCGATTCAGACATTTGCTTTCAAAATCATGTTCACCGTGCGCGATTTTACAAGGACATTGATCCGTATTTTGCCTATAGATTTTTCGAAAAGCTTAATGCTACGGGCGAGATTAATCAGTACCGCAAAGGAGTTGGCATCTCCAATATGTCTGGCAAGGCTTTGGCTTCCATCGTGCTTCCCCTCCCACCTCTCCCTGAACAACACCGCATCGTAGCCAAGATCGACCAGCTCATGGTCCTCTGTGACGAACTGGAAAAACTGCGGGCCGAGCGAGAGCGGTTGCGGCTTGAAGCCCATACCGCTGCAGTCAGGCAACTGCTGGATACTGAACACAGCGAAAAACCGGACAAAGCATGGCGCTTTCTCAAGGAAAACTTCGCTGAACTCTACACCGTCAAGGAAAACGTCGCTGAACTGCGCAAGTCCATCCTGCAACTATCCGTTATGGGCAAGCTCGTTCCCCAGGACCCGAGCGATCCGCCTGCCAGCAAACTGCTCAAGGAGATCGAAGCGGAAAAACAGCGGCTCATCAAAGAGAAAAAGATCAGGAAACCCAAAAAACTGCCGCCCATCAAGCCGGAGGAAGTGCCGTATGAACTGCCGGAGGGGTGGGAGTGGAAACGCCTTATTGATCTACTCGTCTATGGACCAACTAATGGATTTTCCCCGAAAGTTGTTGCTCATGAAACTTCTGTTCGATCTCTAACACTCAGCGCAACAACATCAGGAGTTTTCAAAGAGGAATACTCAAAATTTATTGATGTCGATATCCCTGCCGACTCTGAGCTCTGGCTTCGTGATGGTGATATATTAGTGCAACGTGGCAATACTCTGGAATATGTTGGTGTTTCAGCTGTATACCGAGGCGAAGCTAACAAATTTATTTATCCCATTTTAATGATGAAGTTGCGTGTATCGTCAGAAATCGATGTGGATTACATCCATCTTGCTATGAGCTCTGAACAAAGCCGGCATTTTCTGCGTGCTCGTGCTTCCGGCACTTCCGGTACGATGCCAAAAATAAATCAAAAGACCGTAAAAAGCCTCCCTATCCCCCTCCCCCCTCTCCCCGAACAACACCGCATCGTCGCCAAAGTTGACCAGATCATGGCCCTTTGTGATGAGCTGGAGCAGCAAATCGATGCCGCCACCAACACCCAGACCGAACTTCTGGACTCCGTGATGGCCCGCCTGTCCGCAGACACGGCGCAGGTTTAGGGAGTTACCGTGCGACCGAAATCGGTATATATCGGCCAGTACAAAAACCTCAAAGATTTTACCCTGGACTTTGACGGTAACAGTTTCATTGATTTCTTTGTCGGCAAGAACGCCACCGGCAAGTCCAACCGTTCGACGCAAGGCTGCATGCGATTTTAACTATCGACTGAACGTAACTTCTCAATAAGTGCTGGTAAAAAGCCTGGATCCCCGACAACTACATTCGGGGATGTCGATCTGAACTGCCTGCAACTCCGTCATTCCGGCAGGTTTTGCTCGTTCCCAAACTCCAGTTTGGGAACGCATACCCGGAAGCTCCAGCTTCCAGACAAGGGCAGGTAATGCCGCACAGCCGGTATTAAAAGGAATGAAGCAGGAGCTTCT
>WFRY01000043.1 GCA_015486315.1 Desulfobulbaceae bacterium | reverse complement strand
CTACATAACAGGAGGATGTCATGGCAGGTTTTACAGATATTTTAGGTACTATGTTTCAGCAGGGGATGTCGCAGTCAAGTGGTACCAGAGTGACAAATGCATTCGGCGGTAGATCCGGAGGGTCGCTTGACGATATTCTGGGCAGCCTGGGACAGGCGCTTGGTACGCCGCATCCCGGTTCGGCACCCCAGGCCGGGCAGGTACCTCGTTCACGACCGGCTCCTGCGCCGGGAGCAGGAGCCGGAACCGGCGGACTGGGGGGCGTGCTTGGTGATGTGCTTGGCAACCTTGGTCATAATAAGGCCGTTTTGGGTGGTTTGGGGGCGCTGGTCACGGCAATGCTTGCCGGAGGAGGAAAAAAATCCGGACGCGGGGCTGTAGGTAACGGTGGCCTGGCCATGCTGGCATCACTTGCCCTGTCGGCGTTGATGAAAATGGGACAGGCACCAAAACATACGCCGCGGGCCCTGCTTGAACCGCAGACTCCCGGGGATGAGCAGGCCCTTGACCAGGATGCCGAGATTATTGTCAAGGCCATGATCAATGCAGCGAAAGCTGATGGCCGGATAGATGATGCCGAAGTGAAGAAGATTATCGGCAATCTGGAGGAGGGGGGCCTGACGCCGGAGGAAAAAGAGTTTTTTACCCGGGAGGCCAATAAACCAATGGATATAACAGCGGTTATCGCCTCTGCCGGTGACCGGATTGACATGGCTGCCCAGATTTATGCGGCATCACTGCTGGCCATTGAAGTAGATACCCCGGCGGAACAACAGTATCTGCAGCAGTTGGCAGCCGGACTTGGCCTGGATGCACAGGTGACCTCCCATCTTGAAGATGCACTTGGAGTGCGGGTTGGCTGAGTTTCATACGTAATCAGAATTTTTTTGTCCTGATTCACAAAAAATGATACTTTCATAAAAAGGAACAAGGCCGTTACAGTATTCAAATCCGTCATCCATGAAGTCGTAGTCTGGGGTCCATAACATTATGAAACAACTGGATTAAAGTCTACGCTATCTCCCGCCCGACAGATCGCGGGAATGAAGTGAGCTGAATGCGGAATTACGGATTTAATGACTTTTTACGAGTTCATCAAAAACCCTTTTTTGATGAATTGTAATTTTGCCGGAGCAGGCCTGCAGCCTGGTCCTCATGTTTATCACAGAGATGTCGTATTCACAGCAGTTCATCGAAACCGGTTGGCTGTTAAAAGCCCATGGAGAAACAGAGCAGATGAAAATTTCAGATTGGCTGGATCAAAAGGAAGCAGAGAACATTGACGTGTCTCAAATCGAGTTGCCAAGAGGGATGTTGATTGATGAGGAACCAGATGAAACACTCTTTTATGAAGAGATTAATCCCTGCGGCTTCTTCTGTACGGAAAATCATCCGTTTGCCAAGATTGAACGTTACGGACACTGGTATTACTGCAAAGGTCAGGATAAAAAAGCGGGTATTCACTCATCGGAAATGAAGTGGCGGCTGATCACAAGGGACAAAAATCTTGCCCTGCAAACAGCTAAATCGCGTATAGAATAACAGTAAGCGATTCATTAACTACACTCTTGACATGATAATACCTCGGAATGTAAGCGTTTCAGGAACGCCCTGCTGTGCGTAATCAAGGCTCCCGATAATACCCCTGTATATCCGGGGACTTGAGCGCGTGCAGCAGGGTGTTCATGGAGCGCTTACGAATAACAGCTTCGCTATTATTCATTGACTGTTCGTGAAAAATGTGGATTCTATGCTTGAAACATGCCAAGGCTCATAAAACAGGTAATAATATTGTGTCGATTCCTGAGGCAGACAGTTCCTGGCTACTTGCCTGTTTTGGGTAAAGTCTTGGTGCGAAGAGGTCTAACCTGCTGATTTCAGGTCTTAACAACAACAATGGTTGTAAACTGTCAATGTGTGTGTTATTTTTCACAAAAATTAAAGAATAAGTGGTCATAATCGGAGGAACGATGGTGGGAGTTCAAAAAGCGCTGACAGGGATACTGCCTGTTTTGCTGGCGGCGGTCCTGTTGCTGACCGGATGCAGCAAAGAAGAGGTTGTGGAGAAAGTAGACGTTGTCCGTCCGGTAAAGGTTATGACCGTGCAGGCCGGTGCAGCTTCACTCAGCCATGCCTTTCCGGGTACAGTGCGGGCTGCCAGGCGCGCCGAACTGTCCTTTAAGGTTTCCGGTCCCCTGGTTGCGCTGCCGGTGGAAGAGGGGCAGCTGGTTAAACAGGGCGATGTTGTAGCCCAGATCCAGAAGCGGGATTTCCAGACCGCCCTTGATGAGGCCCAGGCCCGAAACCTTGAGGCGGAGAAACAGTTCAGGCGCTATAAAGAGCTGTATGCCAAAAAACAGGTCTCCCGGGCGGATTACGACCGGTACCGAGCTGCCCGTGATGTGGCCCGGGCCAAGCTTGAGGATGCCCGCAACAGACTCAAGGATACCTCGCTCAGGGCCCCGTTTGACGGCGTGATCTCTAAACGGTTTGTTGAGAACTTTCAAAAGGTGCAGGCCAAGGAACCCATTGTCAATCTGCAGGATATTACCCGGATCGAGGTCCTGATTAATGTGCCGGAACTGCTGATGGCGGATCTCAAGAACAGAAAAGATAGAAACATCACTGCCGCCTTTGAGACCATTCCGGACAAGAAATTTAAACTGACGGTCAAGGAATTCTCCACCCAGGCTGATCCGGCCACCCAGACCTACCAGGTTGTCCTGGTTATGAATCAGCCGGCAGAGGCTAATATTCTGCCGGGCATGACGGCCATGGTCACTGCTCAGGTCAGTGAGGAAGCCGATGCCGGTGCTCCGACGACCATTGTCATTCCTGCCATAGCAGTACTCGATGCCCCTGGTAATAAGCCGTACGTCTGGCTGCTGGACAAGGACACTTCAACTGCCCGAAAAGTTCCGGTTACCATTGGTCATCTGGAGGGGTCGAAAAATATTGTCGTCATAGAGGGGCTTAAGGGAGGTGAAACGCTTATTATTGCCGGCATTACCCAGCTTGAAGAGGGGATGAAGG
>WFRY01000042.1 GCA_015486315.1 Desulfobulbaceae bacterium | reverse complement strand
TACTTTGATGATTTTGTTGATCTGCGCCGGGGAATATTACGCAATTCTTTTTCTGTACCACCAAGCATTGCAAGGCGCTTGCTGCTTTCACGTGCAATCAATGCCTCAAGGCCCAGTCTCACCAATGCTGTCTTTTCCTTGATGCCAGTCAAAAGAGAGGCCTTCTCTAAAATCTGATCGTCTATGTTTATTGTTGTTCTCATATGCATATTGATGCCTGATTTATGCATACAAGTCAAGGTTTTTAAAAACAGGCAGTTTGTTAATTTTGATGTCGTTCAAGCCGGACACAAAATTGTAATGGAAAAATTTTGAAACACCGAGGGAGAAAAAATGCTGGAAGGATGCTATAAAAGTTAACAGGTATCCCCTTTGATGAAGATGAGAGGAATATCTCCAGGATGGAGTGGGAGAAGGTTGGAGCCGAGCCGGGAATATGACAGCAATATGAATAAAAAATATTACGCCCACAGCCTGGAAGGCAGGCCGCCCAAGGAGTGGCAGCCTTTGGAAGAACACCTGAAAAACGTTGCAGACCTGGCAGCGGAGTTTGCAGGGGTGTTCGGAGGTGAAAAATTCGCTGCTCCAGCAGGGGGCAGCCATGACATAGGCAAAGGTACTAAGGCCTGGCAGGCGTATCTGAGGCAGGTGAACGGGGTTATAGATGAATTCACCAATTATTATGATGGCCACCCCAATCATGCGGCTGAAGGGGCAAAGTTGCTATACAACCTTTCAAAACAGGCTGGTAAGGTACTTGCGTACTGCATTGCCGGCCATCATGGTGGCTTGCCGAACTGGAATGACACAGGATCGGCAGCCCTGCGGGAGAAACTCGCAGTCCCCCAAGCCGACATCTCGTTCCCTCACACCGTAGCAGAACTGACCGAAAAACTTCCCTTTGCCATCGAGCCGGAGCGATTCGGGTTTCAGATACAGTTCTTTGCCCGCATGATTTTTTCATGTCTGGTTGATGCCGATTTCCTTGATACGGAAAAATTTCTTGATCCAGAGCGTTCTGGCTGGCGCGGTGACTATCCAGGCATCAAGGAGTTGCATGGTCGATTCTGGAAAGAATTTAACAAACTTCGAGCCAAGGCAGACCCGGAATTAAACGTCAACCGGCAACGGGAACTGGTTCTCGACTGTTGTCTTGAGGCAGCCAGCAAGCCCCCGGGAATTTATTCTCTCACTGTGCCGACCGGCGGCGGCAAGACCCTCGCTTCCTTGGCCTTTGCTCTCAATCATGCCATTAAAAACAACAAACGCAGAATAATCTATGTAATACCGTTTACCAGTATCATAGAGCAGAATGCCCAGGTATTCCGTAAAATGCTGGGAGAGGATGCTGTCCTCGAGCACCATTGCAATTTTATCATTGATGACGAGGACTGGCGAAACAAGCTGGCTTGTGAAAACTGGGATGCGCCGGTTGTCGTCACTACTAATGTCCAGTTCTTTGATTCATTTTATGCTTACAGGACGGCACGTTGCAGAAAACTTCATAATGTGGCAGACAGCATTGTTATTTTTGATGAAGTACAGGCAATACCGGTTGAAAAGCTCTCTCCGTGTCTTGAAGTCATCAGAGAATTATCCATGAACTATGGAGTGACTGCTGTACTTTGTACTGCCACCCAGCCCGCCATCAGTTTCTCAGAGCACTTCAAGGCGGGTCTCAGGATAGATGAGGAAATTATCCAGGATATCCCGTCACTTTTCAAAAATTTGAAGCGGACAAAGGAATATTTTATTGGCACGTTGAGCGCGGAAGAGATTGCAGCACGGCTGATGGATTTTGAGCAGGTGATGTGTATAGTAAATACCAGGCAGCAGGCACTGGATGTCTTTCAAAACATGCCTGAATCAGAAGAAAACATCCACTTGAGCGCTCTCATGCATCCTGTCCATCGTACAAAGAAGTTAGATGAGATACGAAACCGGCTGAGTTCTGAAGATAACCTGCCTTGCCGCGTAGTAAGCACACAGCTTATAGAGGCAGGAGTTGATATCGATTTCCCGGCTGTTTTCCGCACGGTAGCAGGTATTGACAGTATTGCTCAGGCAGCAGGCCGCTGTAACCGCAATGGACGCAGCCCTGTTCCCCGCGAGGTATTGATATTTGCCTTCCCGGAAAATTTGGAATGTTCATTTTTCAGGCACGCTGCCCAGTCTGCTGAAAAGCTGTTCAATCTTTATCCTGGAAGTCTCACTGCGCCGGAATGTGTCAGGGCATATTTCGAAGATTATTTCTGGAAAAACCAGCAGCGTATGGACATTGATGGCATTATTGAAGATTATTGTATGCCTGCCGCCACGGGAAATATCCAGTTCAGGGAAATTGCCCGTTTCCGTATGATCAAAACGGCTACATTGCCTGTTATCATTGCCCTGGATGAGGAATCCCGAGACCTGGCCCAGGCCCTGGAATATGCAGAACACAAGGGTGGGATACTGCGAAGGTTGCAGAAATACACCGTGCAGATATATCCCTATCAACTGTCTGAGATAGAAAGATGGCTCGAAAGCCCTGTCCCCGAGGTAAGGGTATTGTATTCTAAGGAAATTTATTCAGACGTTACCGGGTTGCAGTGCAGTCCTCCCAGGGGGCAGGCATTTTTTGGATGATTCAGGAGCAGACAAAACCACAGATACGGAGGTAGGCCATGGCCTATGGAATCAAACTCAGGGTCTGGGGCGACTATGCCCTGTTTACAAGGCCGGAGATGAAGGTGGAGCGGGTCTCCTATGATGTAATGACGCCATCTGCCGCGCGTGGGATACTTGAGGCTATTTACTGGAAACCTGATATCCGGTGGATAATAGACTTCATACACGTAATGCGTCCCATTCGTTTTGACAATATCCGTCGGAACGAAATGGCGAGCCGTGTAGCGGTAAATAGTCGCGACATGGCAGGAAACCGACTGGTGTGTCGCTTTATTGAAGATGACCGACAGCAACGGGCATCCATGGTGCTTCGCGATGTTGAATACATCATCGAAGCCCATTTTGAACTTACAGGCAGGGAAGAGGGTAATCCCGGAAAACACCTGGCAATGTTTGAACGACGCGCAAAAAGGGGGCAATGTTTTCACCGGCCCTATTTTGGTTGCAGGGAATTCCCTGTGAATTTTGATTGGTGCGATATTGCGCCTGATTCTGCCCTGCAGGGGGAACATGATCTGGGATACATGCTCCATGATGTGGATTTTGACCATGACAAGACTCCACGGTTCTTCAGGGCAATCATGAAAAATGGCGTTATTGACTGTCAGAAGGGTACGGTCTCATGATTTTTCAATCACTGATCGAACTTTATAACCGCCTTGGTGATAAGGTTCCGCCACCGGGTTTCAGTATAGAGGACATAGGTTTTGCTGTTACCATTGATAAAGATGGCAACATGACAGGTGAGCCGGAAGACCTCAGGGTGAGGATAAAAGCGGGTGTATATGATTTTCGTCAGTCTGTGGTTCCATACACCAATCAGGTAAATGTCCGATCCGGAGGTGGCGGAGCCAAAACCCCAAACTTTATGGTTGACAAGGCAGATTATGTGTTTGGAATGTCTGGCAGATCAATAAAAAAAGTGCATCATGAGGCCTTCAAGGCGCTTGTCAGTAAAGTATGCAACGGCTCTGATGATGAAGGCGCAGTTGCAGTGAAAAAATTCCTTGAAAAGTGGAAACCACGGGACTCTCTTGAGTTGAGAGACTGGAAGGAAATTAGTGGAACACATGGTAAATGGATAGCTTTCCGCCTTCAAGGTGATAGGTGCTTTGTTCATGAAAGGCCTGCCGTAAAAAAAATGTGGGCCGATTTTGTTTCACAAAAGAAGTATCCTGAGGGTATCAGTTTTGTTGATGGCAGTATTCACCCCCTTCAACTTCAATATGCCCAGTTCAAATTTGGTTCAGGGGCATCACTTGTCTCGTTTAATGAAGTCGCATACGAATCTTACTGCAAGAAGAAGGGAGCCAATGCTCCGATTTCAGTAGAGGCGGAATTCAAGAGTTCCACAGCATTGAAATATCTGCTGCGAAACAAAACCCACAGAATACGCATAGGTGATGCCACCACGGTCTTCTGGGCACACAGGGCATCACAAATTGAGACATTTTTCGGTCAGATAATGAATCCAGCTCTGGAAGACAAGGCTGCCGGCCAAAGAGTGCAAAAATTCCTTGAGGCAGTACGCGCAGGCCATCTGCCCAATGATATTGAAAAAGACAGAGATATCAATTTTTACATTCTTGGTTTGTCATTGAACAAGGCGCGATTAGCCTTGCGTTTCTGGCATGTCTGTTCCGTTGGAGTATTGATGGAACGATTGCGGGATCATTTCGATAACCTTGAGATGGAACGGTCTGACAGGGATATTGAGTTTCCAGGGGTCTGGCATCTACTGAAAGAAACCGCCCGCGAGACCAAGGATATTTCACCTGTTCTCGGGGGCAGCCTGACCCGGTCCATCCTTACAGGTGAGCGCTACCCTCAAAACCTGATTCAGGGGGTACTGGACAGGATAAGGGCAGATCAACGGATAAATTATCTGCGAGCAGCTATCTTAAAAGCGGTCTTGCAGAGAAACTTTAACAAGGAGGTTCCCATGTCATTGGATACAGAACGCCGAGAAACAGCCTATCTCCTTGGGCGGCTGTTTGCAGTCCTTGAAAAAGCACAGACAGATGCGCTTGGCAAGGTCAATTCTACCATCAAGGACCGTTTTTTCAGTGCGGCATCCACCATCCCTGCAAGTATTTTCCCCAGGCTGCTCAGTTTAAGTCAGCACCATATAGAAAAAGCCGAGTACGGATACATTTCAGACAGGCGCATAGGGGAAATACTGGAACACCTCGATAATTTCCCCGCGCACATGAACCTGCAGGATCAGGGGCTGTTTGTGATTGCCTATTACCAGCAGAAAAATGCCTTGTACCGGAAAAATTCCACAGAATCAGAAGGAGCAGTAAAATGAGTGAAGCACTTACTAACCGTTATGAATTTGTAATGCTTTTTGATGTCAAAAACGGCAACCCCAACGGTGATCCGGATGGTGGTAACATGCCCCGCATAGATCCTGAAACCGGCTATGGTATCACTACAGATGTCTGTCTGAAGAGAAAGATCAGGAACTATATTGAGTTGCTTAAGGGTGATAGAAGTCCATATAACATTTATGTAAAGGAAAAGGCCATACTTACTGAACAACGGCAGCCTGCCTATGAGGCAGTAGCCGATGAAAAAGACAAGGCAAAAAAAATCAGTAAGGCAAGGGCCTGGATGTGTAAGAATTTCTTTGATGTCCGGACATTTGGCGCGGTAATGTCAACCAAGGAAAACAACTGCGGCCAGGTTCGTGGCCCTGTTCAGCTCGCCTTTGCAAGGAGCATTGAGCCGGTAGTTCCTCTGGAGGCCAGCATAACCCGTATGGCGGTTGAGACAAGAAAGGAGGCTGATTCACAGTCGGGTGACAATCGGACCATGGGACGTAAAAGTTATATCCCTTATGGTCTTTACCGGGTGCATGGTTTTGTCTCTGCCCCTCTGGCAAATCAGACCGGTTTCTCCGAAGATGATCTTGAACTGCTCTGGGATGCACTGAGCAATATGTTCGATCATGACCGCTCCGCAGCCAGAGGTGAGATGGCGACTCGGAAACTGATCGTTTTCAAACATAATTCCGAACTCGGCAATGCCCCTGC
>WFRY01000041.1 GCA_015486315.1 Desulfobulbaceae bacterium | reverse complement strand
CCTTTACCCTGGGCATCTGCAATGGCTGTCAGCTGTTCGGCCTGCTGGGCTGGGTGCCCTGGCAGGGCCTGGATGCGGAGCAGCAGCCCCGTTTTATCCATAACAGCTCGGGCCGCTTTGAGTCGCGCTGGACAACGGTCAAGGTGCAGGACAGCCCGGCCATCATGCTCAAGGGTATGTCTGAGCTGGTCTTTGGCATCCATGTGGACCACGGTGAAGGCAAACTCCATTTTCCGGATCAGGAACTGCGCAGCAAAGTTGTCAATCAGAACCTGGTACCCTTGACCTATGTGGATGACAGCGGTCAGACTACGGAAAAATATCCCTTTAACCCCAACGGCTCGCCGGACGGTTTTGCCGGGCTCTGTTCACCCGACGGCCGTCACCTGGCCATGATGCCCCATCCGGAACGGGCCTTCCTGCCCTGGCAATGCCACTGGTTGCCCAAGGAGATGAAAGACCTGCCCACCTCTCCCTGGATGCAGATGTTCAGGAATGCCTATGACTGGTGCATGACCTGATTTTTCGACAATCGATAGCCGCTGATTATTAACAGGCCTTTTATTTAACCCGGGCAACAACCATGAACATATCACAGCCTCTTGCTTTTCTGACCCGTTTTTCAAAACCTGTCAGGATTATTTTCTACATTGCCATCACTGTGTTCATGGGGTTGTTCAATGGACTGATCGGCCTGATGATGCACCCCGGCGCTGATTTTTTCAGCCGGGAACACCTTATGATCGGTGCTGTCATGGCACTGGTCACCATAGTCCTTTGTTTTCTTACGGAAGGTCATATTAAAGAGCCTCAATCCGGGGACTCATCTGTAAGTGCTGGATTTTATGCATGGTTTTTCGCTTTTTTCTGGACTGTTGTCATTATCATGTCGTTGACATGGAATATTTCACGGCAGAAAAACGAAAATATCCAGGTGGCGACCAGCGAGGCCCGGACAATCTTTGATAAAGACCTTGTATACTACCACTGGGCAACGAATCACAAGGGGGTTTACGTACCCATCAGTGAAACAACTCCTCCAAACCCTTATCTTACCCACTTACCTGAGTCGACAGGAACAACCGCCACCGGAGTTCCGCTTACCCTGGTTAACCCCGAGTACATGATCCGCCAGGTTTATGAATCAGGGACCGGTAAAAACTGTGTGCTCGGTCATATTACCAGCCTTGATCCTATCAGGGAAGAAAACGCCGCCAATGCCTGGGAAACCAAGGCGCTGCATGAATTTGAAAAGGGTAAAACAGAGGTGAGCTCAGTTGAAAAAATTGATGGTCAACCCTATCTTCTGTTAATGCGGCCCATGGTTACCGAAGCGGGTTGTCTTAAATGTCATGAGGGATACGACCTCGGTGACATCCGGGGAGGAATCACTGTTTCCGTGCCCATGGGGTTGTTGTTTTCCATCTATCATAAAAATGTTTTTCTCTTTTCACTGGCCCATGTCAGCCTGTGGATACTGGGACTGCTGGGAATTTTTTTCGGTTCTTACCGGATCAGCCAGTCCATGCAGAAAATGGAAGAGGCCGAGGCGAGGACACGGGCTATTATCGACAATATGCTTGACGGTCTGGTCACAATCTCTGAAGATGGCACCGTAGAGTCGATGAATATTGCTGCTTATCAGATGTTTGCCTACAATCCTGAAGAGATTATAGGTAAAAATATTGAGATCCTTATACAATTTCCCGACACCGGTAACTCTGCCGACGGTGCCCAGAATCCGGATGAAACCCGCTATCATAATATCAGGGGAGTTGTCGGCTCACAAAAGGAACTGACAGGACTGCGCAGTGACGGATCCCCCTTTCCCCTGGAGGTTTCTTTAAGCGAAATGCAGCATGGTCAGGATAGACTGCTTATTGCCACGATCCGTGATATCACGGAAGAAAAAATTCGGGAAACCGAGGCCCTGCGGGCGGGACAGCTTGCCGCTATTGGTGAACTTGCCGCCGGTGTTGCGCATGAAATAAATAATCCTATCAATGGCATTATCAACTACACCCAGATCCTGCTGGACGACCGGGATCCCAAACACCCCAATGCCGAGATGCATGGGGATATCATGGGCCGAATCATCAAGGAGGCTCAGCGGGTCGCGGTTATTGTCCGCAATCTGCTCTCCTTTGCCCGGCAGCAGGACGAAACCCTGAAAGATGTGCGCATTGAAGAGGTGATTGAAGACAGTGTTGCCCTGTTGAAACATCAGTTCCACCAGCAGGGTATCCATTTTACAATGGATGTTCCAAAAGATCTTCCTTTTCTGCGCGGCAATCCCCAGCAGATGCAGCAGGTAATCATTAACCTGTTGACCAATGCCGCCTATGCCCTTGATCAACGGTATCCCGGTCAGAGCCCGGAAGAGAAAAAACTGGAGATCAAATCCACCTGCGTTACTGCAGATGGCAGAAAAATGCTCCGTACCACCATCACCGACTGGGGATCAGGTATTGAGCAGGATGTCATTGACCATATTTTCGATACCCTTTTCACTACCAAACCACCTGGTAAAGGTACCGGGCTCGGCTTGAGCATCAGTAAAGGAATTGTCCGGGACCATCGAGGCTCATTATCGTTGAAGAGCAAGGTAGGCGGGCCGACAGTTGCCACCCTGGACCTGCCGGTTGGCGGAGCAGATAACGAAGAGGCATAATGAGACGGTAAAAAGAGTTGTTCGGGTTTGTTCCTGCAAGGGGATTATGGTGCAAACCCAAACAGTATGCCTTTCTCAGGGTATCTTCAAATTGATTTTCCGCTGTCCGTAAACTCTTGTCCAGCCCGCTCCAGATCTTCCTGCAAATCTTCTATCCATTGATATCTTTTTTTCAGCTCAGATGACAGGGCCTTGAGAATAATCTGCTCCAGGGCAGAGGAAAGGCCGGCCCGATAGGTTCGTGGACTGGTAATTTTTTCCTTTTGCTGCAGCCATTTCTGAAAAGATTTTCTTTTGTCACGAAAGGGCAGGTGACCGGTTACAGCCAGGTAGAGGAGCACACCTACAGCATAGATGTCGCTGCGGGGGTCGCCGCGCCTGCCCCGAATCTGTTCGGGTGCCATATAGAGCAGATCACCCTGGGGGCCGAGACCGGCGGCTGTAATCGGATCCGGTTGTGTGTCGGATGTGGCCAGCCCCATATCGATGAGATTCAGGTGCTGAACGTTGTCCAGCATTATGATCTGGGGCCGCAGGTCATGGTGGACGATACCAGCGGCATGAAGGGAGGCGACCAGATCACAGAGCTGGGAGAAAATCGGCAGCAGCAGCTGGTCGTCCAGCCGTTTATCGGCTAAAATCCGAATAAGACTCCTGCCCGGTATCTCCTCAAAAATCAGTACATCGGTTATCCGTTCTCTGACCCGGGGCAGACAGGGATGTGAGATGGTTTCAAACAGCCCGAGCTCTGTTTCAAGACAGGCCTTGTAGAGGGGATTCTGCAGGACATCATCAAAGCCGATCTTGAGCGCTGCTTTATCACCGGATTCAGCTGCATACCCGTTGTACAGCCAGGACATGGCCCCGGCTGCAACAGGCTGGGTGACGACATAATTGCCGATAAAGTTGGGCTGCAGAGATGATCCCTTGCGGGCGGAACGGACGTAACGGCGCAGGGAGCCGAGAGAGGCATGCAGTACATCAAGTTCGTCTCCCTGTCCGGGGGCATTGGTGTCGGTCTTTTTGTCGGTGACACTCGATACCATTGCGCTGAGCCGTTCAATGACCAGGCGCTGGAAGAGCAGGTTCAGGAGCCATAACCAGATAAGGGTGGTCATCAGGGTAAAGAAAAAGATAACCAGGCTGCCTTGCCAGGCCTCACGCAGAGAGGCGGAAACAGGAATGGCCACCGAGTCGATACCTGCCAGGTCTCCGGCTTTGAACCGGAATCCGCCCTGGCTGCCGTATCTGTCTATCAATGCCCGGGGAGCGTCCTCGGCCCTGCCGTGACAACGGATACAGGGGGGGGTAAAATAATCCGGCACCATGGAGATGAAAAAGGATTTATCATTTTCTTTTACAATCCCCTGCCAGAACTTCCGGCCGGCATCTCTTTCAAACCAGTCCAGCATCTCCTCTTCAAACGGATTGGCCAGATTGCGCGGATTATGCGGATTAACCGAGGCCCTGCGATAGATATAGTCTGGCATGGCGTCGGCAAAACGCTCCATGATAGTGGTACTGACATAGGTGGTGGACATCGCCTCAATGATAAAGGTGTCTCGACCGAGCAGCTTGAACATCGTCGGGCGCAGTTCTTCCCTGACGTAGGAACGGAT
>WFRY01000040.1 GCA_015486315.1 Desulfobulbaceae bacterium | reverse complement strand
CGTTACGCCCACACTCTGAAAGGGGTAGCCGGTAACATTGGAGCCGAGGAGGTCCAACAGGCCGCAGCTGCCCTGGAATCAGCCTGCAAAGAGAACAGCACCCCGCAAAAACTTGATCAAATGCTGGAACAGGTGGCAGCTGCATTATCTCCGATGTTAGCAGGTTTAGCTGTACTTGAGCAGGCCGGAAGGGTGACACAGACTCAGGATCAGGCTGTAGATCTTGAGAAACGTGATGCGCTTGTTATGCAACTCCGTGCTTTGCTGGAAGACGATGATACTGATGCAGCTGATGTGATCGAACAATTGGAGGAGATGGCTGGAACAGGAGACCATACGCGCGTTTTGCAGCAACTGGCAACAGCCATTGGTGAGTATGATTTTGATCAGGCACTGGCAGAGCTTGATACCCTTGAATCTGTCTGGAAAGAGGGCTGAAGTGAATAGACCGATAAAACTCATTCAAAATATGCTGTCAGATGGCCTCCCTCAGGGTCCTTACACTGTATGAGCACGAGGTAGAGCCTGGGTTCTGCGAAGAAATAAAAAAATATAAAGCAACATACAAAAAAACAAAGTGAGAGAACAATGAAATTTAGACTGTCCCGCCTGTTTCGCCGAGTGATCAGGGCAATATTGTTCAGTGCTGTCGGAGCGGTTGTGGTGCTGATAATCGGCTTTGTTGTCTACTTGAATAAACAGGCAGACCTTCATGTCTGGCATCTGGCAAAGCTTACCCAGGAATTTACCGTGAAGTCCGGTGTGGATACTTTCAAAGAGTATCTGGTCCTCGAAGATCGGCTCTTTAAGCAGCTTGAGACCTCGGTTTATGCAAAGGTTCCGGAGGGGGGCCCAAACGATATTAACCGTTATGCTCGAGGCAGCTTATCGGATCCGACATCGTGGTCACCGAACTGGAATCACAGTTTTGTTCTTGCCAAAGAGTCACCCCGGGCCTCGGTACTGCTCTTGCACGGGATGTCTGACTCCCCGTACAGCCTGCGCCATATAGGTCAACGTCTCAACGCAGCAGGTGCATATGTGCTCGGCTTACGTCTTCCTGGTCATGGTACGGCACCATCAGGCCTGACAACAATTACCTGGCAGGATATGGCGGCAGCAGTAGAGCTGGCGATGCGCCATCTTGAACAGCAGAACGGCAGTAATACACCGATTTATATCATCGGTTATTCAAACGGTGCTGCTCTGGCTGTCAACTATACACTTAATACACTGCAGGATACGACCCTGCCCCGGGTCCAGCGAGTGGTCGTTCTTTCACCCGAAATCGGTCTGACGAAAGTGGCGGTTCTGGCACAATGGCAGGCACGTCTTGGACGTTTGTTTGGGCTTGAGAAGCTTGCCTGGACGTCAATTCTGCCGGAGTACGATTCCTATAAATATAACTCTTTTGCCGTCAATGCCGGGAATGTTGCCTATCAGTTGACCAACGAGATTCAGAAAAAGCTGACCAACTTGAATGATGTAGGCCGGCTGGAAGATTTACCTCCAATCCTGGCATTTTCATCAGTGGTTGATGCAACGGTCTCAACTCCGGCACTCGTACGTGGTCTGTTTGCACGCTTGCCGTCCGGTGGGCACGAATTAGTCTTGTTTGACATCAACCACAAGGCAGACATACGACCACTGATGAAATGGGATCCAACCCAAATAGTCCAGGCGTTACAGGCAGACCCCGATCAAACCTTTACCCTGAGTGTTGTAACCAACAAGAAAGAGAAGACTCAGGTCGTAAATGTGCATACCCGGCATCCTGGAAAAGATCAGCCAACTGTTTCCAAACTTCAATTACAGTGGCCTGGGGATCTTTTCTCTCTGGCCCATGTCGCTCTGCCGTTCCCGGAAAGCGACCCGCTCTATGGCGGCCTTCCTGAGGGCAAAAAAAACAAACTTCAACTTGGCAGCATTACACTGCGCGGAGAGCGTGGCGTCTTGTGGGTATCCGGATCCGATATGATGCGTTTACGGTGGAATCCCTTCTACCCATATATTGAGACAAGAGTGTTCAATTTCCTTGGACTGAAGACTCCGTAGGCATGTTGGCACATGCTCAATCATGGTAACCGAGGTATACGACTGATCACAAAACATTAATTTGGTGTAACTATTCAGCATAACGCTGTATACAGACCGCCCTACTTCCGGAAAATCGTCATAATTACTGTCAAGCTGAGCTTTGATGATGAATAATATTCATAAGAAGAGGAGAAGAAAATGCAGAAAATTAGATTCGCAGGTGCCTTGTTTCCCCTGCTGTTCATACTGTTGAGTACCAGCACGTTGTATGCTGCTCCGTTCAGCGAGCGCTGGCAGGATTCCGAGCCCTATGGTGTTTTATTTAACCAGTACGACCCCAACTTCTATACGGGTTTTGCCCCCAGGGAGCAGAAAAAAGAGAATATTACAATCTTCCTGGGACGAGGTAACCAGGTGCGTGTTCGTATGGTGCTTACTGATGACAGTATCAATCACTACCTGGAAGACCAGGTGGCGCGTCATGCCCTCTACAAAGAGGTGATTGATAAAAAAGTCATTACCCTGACCACCAACAAATCTTGGGAACTGTATGATGCAAGGGTTGAGGATGAGAAACTTCCGGATCTTGTTGCCCGTAAGGCGGAGTTGAATCCCGATGAATGGCACCGGCTCAACCTGGATGCCATCGACAGACTCAACCCTGGAAGACTGCATCATATTCAACGTGATTTCAACAAAATGACTGCTGATTTTTCCTCCTCCTTGAAAACCGCAGAACCGCCGAAAGCCCTGACAGACAAGCTGGTTCTGATCAATGATTTTTTTCCGCATCGCATCTATCTTACCGACCTGACGGAAGAGCAGTATGCGACGTTTACTGAACTCATCTCCCTGGCAAAGGCTGATGACAACGCTGCTTTTGCCGCAAAATCCGAAGCGTTTTTCAAGGATGTCACTGCAGATATCTATGTAATACATGACGGAAAACTTGATTTTTACGAATTTACCACTGTATTTCCTGCAGGAACCTATGATGCCACCACTACATACAAGGGGCACGCCATACCACGTTTCTCTACCACCGGTGTCTGGACCCTTATTCCCCGTGAGCATGGAATCGGCGATACCGGCATGGTTGACTACATTTCCAAGGCTGGCTATTACGGCCTCATGCCTATGCTGCCCTATCAATATGCAGGCGGTGCATCCTATAACGCCTTTCACAATCCCGGTATCAGCAACTGGATGGCAGGGCATCCATTGATCCCCAAACAATGGAAAAAATCAACGGAAAACAGTAGAAGCGGCAAACCCTATCTGCGCTCTTCAATCACCAGCAGGGGACCTGTCTCACACGGCTGCACCCGCATGAGTCCCGGTCACCTGACGGAATTTCGCGAGATGCTGCCCTCGACTTCCGATGATATGAAGGGTATCCGGGTCTTTTTGAATCTCTCTCAGTGCTATGACATCTTTGATGTCGACGGTGATGGTACGGAAGAGGCAATGGGAGTGCAGTACTATATTGCCTTCCAGGGGAAATCCAGAGTGGCCAACCTGATATGGGCACAGAATAACCGCAAGGATTTCTATGACTGGCTCTACGGTGATGAAATCGTCTATGGCGAACCCGGTGAGGTGACTGTGAAAGAGGCGACTTCCTGTAATTTTATCAAACGCAAGGCGCATGAAGGCAGGGTCTACGAGAATATCAAGATGTACGAGGCCCCCTATGAGCCTGAATTCCTCCAGTTCTACACAATTGATGGTACCAGTGCAATTTCGCACGAGGGCTATGATATCAACCGTGAACTGCGCCGGGTCGGTTACGGCTATACCGTTGATCGCAAACTGTTAAAGCTTGATTGATTACGGCATCGCTCTCGTTACGTTACACTGCTCTGCGGTGTAACGTATAATTGTGATCCCAGGCAACAAAACTCCATAAAAAAAGATTTCTCTCCCTCCCCCCTATTTCTCTCACTCCCCCTTTCGGTTGAATCGATTTTCCTTCTTTCGAACGATTTCATTTTCCGGGAAAAACTGATTCTATAACAACTGAAAAGTCTCCAGTTCTAAAGGGTGTTGAAAAGTGTTTTCTGTAAATTTGTGGTACGCCGTAATGCCTTGATATTTTGTAAAGAAAAATATGGAAAATCTATCAATTTGCAACAAGCTGGCTAACTGACTAATAATACGAACTCCGAACTTTTTTGCACTTAACTTATTGAGTTATTGTTTATATTCATGGTTCATTGCAACACCCTTTTCTATAAGGATAAAATAATGGCTTCTACGATTAGAGAAGATCAAGGAATCGAAACTGTACAAACAAGAAGTAGGAAAAGTAAATTAGCAATAATTGCCATCATAATGGCTTTTGCTCAGCCCGCCTATGCTAGTGAAAAAGACATTCCGTCCAACATTTTGCGTAACCCTTATTTTGGTGACATTCATGTCCATACCAGCTTTGATATCGACAGCCGTATGGGTGGCAACACCAATGATCCTGACGATGCTTATCGGTTCGCAAAAGGAGAAACTGCCTTGCCCATTGCACAGGCCGCCACTCCTCCGCCCAATGTGTCTCTTAAAATCTCCCAACCGCTGGATTTTGCAGCGGTGACAGACCACGCTGAAATGATGGCTGATGCCCTGTGTCTGGATGCAAAATATGCGAAGATATACCCTACTATTTATTTCTCCAAATCCTGCAAAGGTATTAGAACTCATGACGTAGCGTCGCTTTACGGGGAAGAAAAAGAGTTGCTGCGTCCCAGGCCGCATCCTGCCTCAGACATCTGTCCTCCACTAAAAAAATCGCCGGAAAAAATTAATCCGATCTGCGTGGAGGCCGCTAAAAGCAGATGGCTTGAAATCCAGGAAATCGCTAACAGGCATTATGAAAAAGGTACATTTACCACTTTTATCAGTTACGAACATACACCAACTACCTCCACCGAAGGAGTGTTCCATCGAAATGTCATTTTCAGAGGTAGCTCCGTGCCGGCCGTGCCACTCTCTGCATACTCCATATTCACCGCATCCGGGCTCTGGAAAAAATTAGACGAAACCTGCAATGACAAAAATGATTGCCAGGCTCTTACCATTCCTCACATGATAAATGTCTCAAATGGAATGTTCTTTGCTAATGAAGATAAACAAGATAGCAAAGCGCCCCCCACCCCTTACACGTCAGAGGACTACGAAAGACGAAGGAGGCTGGAACCATTGGTCGAGATTCACCAAACCAAAGGCAACTCCGAGTGCTTGATGGGCGCAGGAACAACAGATGAGTTCTGCCAGTTCGAATCGCTGATAACCCGTCCATGCGAGAAATTTGATCACAAGAGCTACCCGGATGTTAACTGTCGCCAGGATTCATATGTACGCAATGGTTTGAAAAAAGGATTGGTACTGGCAGGAGAGACAGCCTTTGGCGGCTTCAATCCATTTAAATACGGTTTTATTGGCGGTACCGACATTCAACATGGCACCCCGGGAGCCGTTGAGGAATACCAGTTTGTGTCAGCGGGAGGAGTGGATGGAACAAGCCCTAAAGGCCGTCTGACTCAACAACCTAAAAAACCGGGCAAGGCTCCACTCAGGTTTCTTAACCCCGGCGGATTGACTGGCGTTTGGGCTGAAGAGAATAGTCGTGAAGCAATCTTCGATGCTCTCAAACGAAAAGAAGTTTTTGCTACATCCGGTACCCGGATAGCTGTCCGCTTGTTCGCCAGCTGGAACTACCCGAAGAATCTGCACCAATCCTCAGAAAAAACCATGATCCAGCAGGCCTACCAGAATGGCACACCGATGGGAGGGGATATTTATCAGGAAGGTCTGGCTGGGGAGAAAGAACAGGCTCCCATATTTCTGGTCTTGCCTGCCAAAGACCCTCTTGGTGCAAACCTGCAACGCCTCCAGATCATTAAAGGTTGGGAGGACACTGATGGTACCCACGAACAGACTTACGATGTGGTTTGTTCAGACGGACTCAAGCCTGGCAAGGATCACCGCTGTCCTGACAACGGAGCCAAAGTCAACCTGAAGGATTGCAGCTACTCCAAGTTAAGAGGAGCAGACGAACTCAAAGTCACCTGGATTGATCCTGACTTTGATCCATCGCGCCGTGCTTTTTACTATGCACGCGTTTTGGAAAATCCTACATGTCGTTGGAGCACCTATGACGCGAACACACTTGGTATAGCACCCATGGAAGATGTACCCGCAACTATTCAGGAACGTGCCTGGAGCTCACCAATTTGGTACACACCATCGGCTAGGAGGTCGTCCGAGAACGTGTAATGGAACGATACAAGTCGGTTTACCTAGCAACCAATAGAGTCTTGCGCGAGACGAGACGTCCCTTTAGTGCATATACTCACAACAAAACCCGTGGCAACTTAATATTTATCGATATTTCCTCTTCTTTTCGCCTATTATCACTGTACTGGTACCAATTTATTAATAAAAGGTAACTGTTCAGGAGCACCTTATCTTCGCCCATTTAAGCCTGATCGAGTAGCACAAGTACGCTTCACAGTCTTAAATGAACAAATCTAAGGCCCTCCTGAATAGTTACAGGACGGTGGTTTTGCAAGTTTTCTGCACCCACCTGAATAGTTACAATAAAAGTAATAAAAGGGGTCAGAGTAAAATTAAATTAATCGTTGTTTCATACAGTTAAGGCTAAAGTAATTTTACTCTGCCCCCAATTATAT
>WFRY01000039.1 GCA_015486315.1 Desulfobulbaceae bacterium | reverse complement strand
AGCGTGGAAAAATCGAGCTCTTTTACCCACTCCTCTTTGACAAAACCCTGCAGTAGAGCTTCCACCATCGGCGCATGGGAAAACAATATTTTATAACTTTTATCGTGGGATGCCATAAAACCTGCAACAAAGTGAATAAAAAACGTGTATACAAAACAATAAGGGATAGCCATCGCAAAGTCAATGAAGGGACAATGCAATACAACAAAAGACCAGTAACAATGTAACAATGGGGGACAGACCCCGATTTCCCCTGGACAGGTACACCCCGGAACAGGCCGGACGGCACGAGGTACGGCCCGGTATTACCGGCTGGGCCCAGGTGAATGGCCGTAATGCATTATCCTGGGAGGAGAAGTTTAAGCTGGATGTCTGGTATGTGGATAACTGGTCGTTGTGGCTGGGTATGAAAATTCTTGTGTTGACTCTTCTTAAAACCGTGCGGCGGGATGGGATCAGCCAGGAGGGCCATGCTACTATGGAGGAATTTATGGGGGCTGACACTGAGGAGTAGCTTACTCCAAGAAAATTGACAAACGCTGTCAGGCTCACTATTCTATGGTCATAGAGGATATTATGACCATAGAATAGTGAGCCTGTTTCACAACGGAGGTATAAATATGCCAAGGGTATCAATAGCCAGTGCCAAGAGCCATTTTTCCGAGCTTATAGCGAAAGCGTCCTATGCACAGGAACGCTTTATAATCACCCGGAGAAACAAACCCGTTGCTGCTTTAGTGAGTCTTGAAGATCTCCAGGCTATCGAGCAGCATGAAGAGCGGAAAGGGCTTGCGTCTGTAGTAAAAAAATGGGAAGGATTTGAAGAGGTTTCTGAATCTCTAGAGAATCTGTCTCAATTGAGACAAAGCGGAGGGGCAGGCCGTACTTACTGGTGCTGATTTTGTCATAATATTATCTCGTTACTAAACAGTAGCCGCATGGGCAACCTTGTCAACATCACCTGACCCCAATTTTGCCATTGACAGCGTTCTTGTGCTTGTATAATTTGATAGCAGAGTGCTTTCGTTTTATGATTTAACAAGGAGGTGGCATGAGTTCGTTATCTATCAGAGGGGTTGATCCGCAATTGGCTGCAACTCTTAAGCAGCAGGCCGGTGCATCGCAGAAAAGCATTAACCAGTTTGTCCTGGATACGTTGCGCAAACATGTCGGCCTGGATAAAGAAAAACGGTTTACCAGGGAGTATAACGATTTAGACGATCTCTTCGGTTGCTGGTCTGCAGATGAGTTCGAACAGATCCAGAGTAAGATCGATGGCGAAAGGCAGATAGATGAGGAGCTCTGGGGATGAACAAAGTCCTTATTGATACGAATATATACTCGCGAGCCATGCGTGGTGATCCAGATGTTGTAACAACTCTGCGCCGGATTCGTCATGTTGGCATTTCAGCCATATCTGTCGGGGAGTTGTTGTCCGGCTTCAGGGGAGGCAATAGAGAGCAGAAAAATCGTCGGGAACTGGGGGAATTTCTGGATTCGCCTCGAACCGTTCTCTATCCATTAGATGAAGACACGGCAGAATATTACAGCGCAGTGTTAAATCAGCTCAGAGAGCAGGGGACACCAATTCCTACCAATGATATCTGGATTGCCGCCACGGCCTTCCAGCATGGTCTTTCCTTCTATACATTTGACAAATATTTTTCTCATATTGCCGGCCTTCTTTTACGGTAAGACGGGGTCAAGCAGTGCTCCAGGCCTTCCTCCTCCATGTTCAACGACTTCAACACCATACAGCAGCTGGGATCAAAATTTTTTCATTAAGAAGCACTTGTAGCAAGTGCAATTGGCCAATACTGCTTAGCCCAATCAATACCGAAGAATCTGCCACGACTATCAAAACAATGCCTCCAAAGTCTGTAAATCTTTCTCCAGCTCATTGACATCATAATTTCGCAACACCCCTTCTTGGCCAAGTAGATCATAAAAATCCCAGTATGTCAATTGGATATACGTGACATGGTGGAGTTGGGAGTTGAGGAAATCTGGGGATATAATACTGATCTCTAATCGATGCAGGTGGTTATAGAAAAATATGGCACCTTCTCCAAAACTGGTGGTAAAAGTCCTGGATCCCCGATAACAACATTCGGGGATGACACAAAGGGCGCTACGAAAAATAATACAATAAATTTATGACCAGTTTATCTCTAACTTTCGTTTATTCTTCATGCAGTCTTTCAAGTAAAGGTTGATTAGATTTTGATAAGGGATATCTTCCTTACCAGCCAGTTCCTTGAAATAGTCTATCACCCCAATATCCAGTCGAATAGTTATCTGTTTTTTCAGCTGCTTAGCATAGGGATTCTTCCGTCCTTTCATTTTCTTAAAATCATATTCATTCCTCATAAGCCAGCCTCTCTTTACTGGTTGCTTTTCGTGCGGAAATAATCCGGATTATTCCACCTTGTGAACGATAGCAGTGACAGACCACCAATGGCCTGGTCGCTTTGCTCATGCCCAGCAGGATAAATCTTTCTTCTTCCTGTGAATGATCGGGATCGTAGTATTCCAGAGCATGGTTATCATAAAAAACTGCTCTGGCTTCCTCAAAAGAGACACCATGTTTACTTTGATTATCAAGGTTTTTGTTTTCATCCCACATGAATGAAAGATATTTCATAATTATATTATAACTACAGCTTGCAAAAATAGCAACAAGAGGAAATGATACAACTGTTACTGTGTACGTTCTTGATAATTAGCTGTTGCCTTGGCTTGGTTGTTATTTTCTGTTAGTCGGTTTTATCGAAAGTATAACGCAGTTCTTTTACCTTGTATTGCTGGTCGTTGTCTGTGAGCAGGAAAAAAATCTGTCCTTTTCGCTGAATCGATTGCCGTTGCGGGTAGGTCAGGTTGATCTGAAAACGTCCCTTAAGTTTAATGTTTTCGTCCTTGATGGTTGATGACAGAATGCCGATATTCAGGGTGATGGTATCAACAGAGTTGAATAATTT